>DAOWIY010000035.1 GCA_030640665.1 Clostridia bacterium | reverse complement strand
GCACTACGCAGATTCTGGCATGTTCAAACACTGAAAGAATCTTATCGGCCGTCTCGTAGGCCAGTACGGCATCTCTGTTTGCCGCTTCTTGAGTTTGCTAGAAGTTTGCCATCACAAAAATTGCAAACCTCTTTAGGCTCAGTTCCTTTTATAAAAATTTCTTTGATCTTCCCGGGACAAGAAGAGCCAACTAACATTCCAGATTGAGGGCAAACATAAACTTCTATTAATCCCTCAGGAAGAGTAAAATTGAAATTTCTCCTCTTTTCTCTTTTTTCTAAAAGAAGCATAATATCTCTAAAGAGTGGACCTGCCCCAGAAACTCCAGAAACATTACGCATAGGCTTACCATCAAAGTTGCCCACCCATACTCCTGCAGTATAATGAGGAGTATAACCTAGGGTCCAGTTATCTCTGAAATTTCCGGAAGTTCCAGTTTTTACGGCACAGGGGAAAGGTAAACTCAGACATGACCCTTCTCCAAAAGTAGGAATTCGGGCATCTTTATCTGCGAGAATATTAGTGATAATATAAGAAATCTGAGGAGAGAAAACAGGAAGAGAATGAGGTTCTGAAGAAAACTTGGTTCTTCCCTGGATATCTTTTATCTCTAAAAATATCTTCTCCTTTTTAAATACTCCTGACCTGGCTAAAGTTGAATAAGCCCGGGTTAGCTCCAGCAAGGTAACTTCTCCACTTCCCAGAGTAAGACCAAAGCCATAATAATCAGCTCCTTTATTAAGACTCTCAAAACCCAACTTCTTGAGTCTATGAAGTAAAGACTCCATCCCTATTTCTTCTAAAACTTTTACTGCTGAAACATTATAAGAACAGGCTAAAGCCTCTCTTAAGCGAACAAGTCCATGAAATTTTCCATCGTAATTTCTGGGAGCATAGTCAATTCCCTTGGTTCGAATATGAATTTCTGTATCCGAGATGAGAGTAGCTGGTGTCATTCCTTGTTCTAAGGCAAGAGCATAAGTAAAAGGTTTTAGGGCCGAGCCTGGTTGTCTTAAGGAAGTAACAGCGCTTACCTGTCCACTATGATAAGAATCAAAAAAATCCGCCGATCCTACAAAGCAAAGAACCTCGCTCCTCTCATTGTCCATAATAAGAACTGCCGCATTGGTAACTTCCCATTTCTTTAAAGATTGGACATAGTTTTTTAAAAGGACCTCAACATCTTTTTGAAGTTGAAAATCAAGAGTAGTACGGATGGATGAGATATTTTCTCTTTCCTTTAATGAAATTCTTGAAAGAACAAAATCACAAAAATGAGGAGCACGGAAAGATATCTCGGGAGCAACGAGATTAAGAGGCTCTTTAAAAGCTCTCTTGTACTCTTCTTGGGTAATCATTCCCTTACTTAACATTCTTCGAAGGACTTCTTGCTGTCGTTTTTGCGCCAGAGGGTAATGGCGATAAGGATTGTAAATAGAAGGACCACGGGGAAGCCCAGCCAGGAAAGCTGCCTCAGCCAAGGAAAGATGAGAGGGGGGTTTGTCAAAATAAAACCGCGAAGCTGCATTAATCCCGAAAGTTTGATTACCGTAAGGAATGCGATTAAGATATTGAGTAATAATTTCATCTTTAGAAAGAGAAATTTCCAATCTTAAAGCATGCCACATTTCTACAATCTTCCAGAACCAATTTCTGGGAAAATGATAGATATTTTTTACTACCTGCTGGGTGAGAGTGGAACCGCCAGAGATAACTTTTCTTGCTCCTATATTTTGAATTATTGCTCTCAAGATAGCTCTTATATCAATACCCGAATGTTCATAGAAACGGCCATCTTCTGCGGCCAGGGTGGCGGAAATTACATCTTTGGAAATTTCTTCAAAACAAACCCATTGGCTTCTTCCCTCTTTATCAGAGAGAACCTCTCTTAAGAGATTTCCATTGCGGTCGAGAATTCTTAAGGAAACTATGGAGGCGGGCTGGAGTGCTTTTTGAGGGAAAGGAATATATAAGGATACTCCTACTAACACCAGGATAGATCCCAAAGAAACACCAAAAATCTTCATTTTTTATTTAACAACTATCTCCTTTTCCTCACTTCTTCCAAAAACTTCTGGTGTATACATCTCTTCTACTTTAGTGGAAGGAAGAGAATAAACTCCTGGAGTTGTTACTCTTACCAAATAGGTATGAGTATGAATTCCCGGAGGAAGATAATCAGCGAAAAGAAGAACCTTCTCCTTATACATCTCCATATGCCTGAATCCCTGCCACCAGGATTGTTCTTTTCTTTCCTCTATTTGCCTGGCTAATTCCTCACTTTCCGTTTCAAAAGAAAGATTCACGGGCACAAAGCCTGCAGGCAAAGGGTCATCCACTACTACAAAGTATCTTGCTTGAGGAATAACTACCTTTAGAGTAACTACTAATAAATCTCCTACGGAGAAAGAATCTTCTATTCTTTTTCCCTCAAGAGTCTCGAAGCTCTTAAAAACTACGATTCCTTCATCCCGAGGCTCTAATTTTCCGACTGGGGAATAACTCATTCTTACTTCATAATACATTCGACCCTCACCATCTTTATAAATTTCCAGGGGTAGTTTTTTTCCTTTTTCCAAAGAAGCTATATCTATTCTTTTCTGGCTAACCTTTTCCATTCTCTTCTGGAAAATATGTTCCAGAATAGTTTTTCCTGCAAGCTGCACCTTTACCTTAAATTCAGGCTCTTCCTCTTCGTAACGGTGAAAATAATCAGCTAAAGCATAGAAAAGATAAGCATTATCTTGCGTGGACATCCAGCGGTTTTTCTGCTCCTTCACCAGGTAGCGAACAATCTGAGGAGCAAAAGGAGACTCTTTTCCTATCTCTATGAGGGTCTGGAGGATTATAGCGGTAGTACGAAGATTACTGTGGAAAACCCAGGGTATTTTCTCTTCTTCCTCAAAATAAGCACTGGTGGGAGAGAGCTTTATCTTATTCATTAAATCCCTTACTATATCTTCCTCCATTTCTCTATCTCCCCCTCCCAGGTGGATAGCTTTAACTAATAAAGCACGGGCAAAGAGGGGTATTTCATCTCTTTTTGTGTATAAATATTCCATGTAAGCAGGTTCAGGTTTTTCTAAAAGAGAGAGAACATAGAGAGCAAAAGCTTCAGAGCTTCTCCAGGAGAGTGAGTCATAAGGATATTTCTCTTTCTCCAGCTTTCCATGAAGAAGTTCCTTTAGATAGCCGGCTCCTTTCTCTATAATCCTTGGAGGAACTTCATAACCAGCTTCCTGAGCTTTCTTTAAGATAAAGAGAGTATAGCAGGTAAGATAAGGAGAATCATAGAATGAATCCTCCCAATAAGAAAATCCTCCGTTCGGCCTCTGGTAAAGAGAAACTTCCTTTAAAGTCTCTTTAACTATCTGATCGGGACTTTTTCTTTCTGGAAATGAAAAATCAAAACTTTCTACCATATCCTTAAAAAGAATGAGAGGAAATATACGAGAAAGGCGCTGTTCCAAACAACGGTAAGGATAATTGAAGAGAGAGGTAAAAGGATTTTTTAAAGAAAGTAACAGGCTTGAGGAAATGGATACTTTTACTTCTCCTATATCAGGATAAATATCATCAGGAATCAAAATCTCTTCATAAACATCTTTTAAGCTATCTCCAAAAAGAGCTACACTTTCTGTTTGTCGGGGAAGATTCACAGGAAGAGTAAGGGCAAGGCCATCTGTATATTCTCCCATTATAGCTTTAAAGAAAAATTTTGCCTCCCCTGCCTCTTTAGCTTCAAATGAAAATATAACCTCCCTACTCTCTCCGGGTCTTAAGAAAATATGGCGAACCTTTTCTCCCTTAAGGACAATCCCTTCTGTCTCTCCTGAAAGCTGAACCTCTCCTTCTT
>DAOWIY010000046.1 GCA_030640665.1 Clostridia bacterium | reverse complement strand
GCATAGCCACTGGCTACTTCTACTATCTCTCCCTTTTTTCCAATATTATCAACTTTTTTTCTTAATATAATCTTCAAGATAGGCCTCGGGACAATTTTCTTCTGTCGCTGTATATCCGCTTTGGATTATTTCTCCTTAGCTTCTTCGCTGCGGGAAAGATTTAAACTCGTCGCTTCCTGTCTGCGTGCGGACACGCACAGGCAGGCGCTCCTCAAACAGTAAATCTTTCTTTTTCCTCCGCTCAGAAGCTTCCTTAAGGTAGCGGCTATAAGCAATCAGAATTGCTTTACGGAATATATAAGGCTCCTTCAGAAAATGTCCTTCGGCAGCCGTATAAATCCGACCGCTACTATACGCTAAACGCTACCCGCTATACGCTATTTCTATTTATAAGGTAAAAGCGCCATCTCTCTTGCTTTTTTGATAGCATTAGAAAGCTTTCTTTGATGCTTAGCACAGACCCCGGTACGTCTTCTACACCTTATGCGAGCTCGAGCATCTATATAACGCTGCAGAACTCTTATGTCTAAATAGTCCAGCGACTGAGAATGACAAAAATTACAAATCTTTTTTCTTTTAAACGTTCTTCTTTTAAACACAGGCCTAAAGCTCAAAATATCCTCCCTCAATTTATTCACCAAAGGGGATATCGTCCTTTTCCTCTGGCTTAGATGAAGGTTCCTCCGGCTCAGGTGAAGGAACTTTATCTATCTCATTTTCAACTTTTTCCTCGGGAACCTCTAGTGAAGGTTGCTTCTTTAATCTCTGTAAAAATTCAACTCTGTAAGCAACTACCTCTGCCACCCGTCTCCTTATCCCATCTTTATCTTCATAATTACGGACCTGAAGTCTTCCATCAACAGCTACCTGACTTCCTTTCATCAGATATTCTGTACAAGTCTCTGCCCGTTTTTGCCACACCACAACAGGTATAAAATCTGCCTCTCTCTCTCCTTCTCGATTTACAAAAGAACGATTAACCGCCACCGTAAAGCTTGCCACAGATGTTCCTTCAGGAGTATAACGAAGTTCAGGATCTCGGGTGAGATTCCCTATTAAGATTATTCGATTCAACCTGGCCACCTCCCTTTTCCCCTCTCTTTTTCTCTGGAGAGATTTTTTTTCTTGTTATCATAGCTCTTACAATTTTTTTTTCTCCGGTAAAAAACTCCCGAATTCGGTCAAGTTTAGAAGAATCGGAGTGAAAATCAATGGTTATAAAAAAACCTTCTTTGACTTTTCCTATTTCATAGGCGAACTTCTGCATCCCCATTAGATTTACATCCTTCACCTCTCCCTTTTCATTAACAATAACCTCTTTGATCCCCTTTAAGAATAGATCCCTCTCTTCCTCACTTAGTTCCGGTCTTAAAGCACACACTGCACCATATAAAGGCATCTTTAAAAAACTCCCTTCACATAAATGCTAACTACTGAATCTAAAGTGTATTACATCCCCGTCTCTCACGAGGTAATCCTTCCCCTCTGTCCTTACCCTTCCTTCTTCTTTTGCCCGCTTTATTGACCCTATCTTCAAAAGATCAGATACAACTATCACCTCACCTCGAATAAATCCTTTTTCCATATCCGAATGAACCTTACCCGCTGCCCGGGAAATGGAAATCCCTCTTTTTACCGGCCACGCTCTTACTTCCTTGCCCCCAGTAATGGTAAAAAAAGTTATTAAGTTAAGTTTTCGGTAAACCTCTTTTATTAATCTATCTATTCTCTCTTCTATTTTTAATTCTTTAAGAAATTCTATTTTTTCCTCTGAAGAAAGCTCCTTTAACTCTGCCTCTAGCTGAGCACATATCTCTATTGAATCTATTCCTTCTTCGGAGGCATGTCTTCTTAGTCTCTTGAGTAAAGGAGATGGAGAAGTTAGATCATCCTCATCTACATTGGCTACATAAAAAAGAGGTTTGAGACTTAAAAGTCCTTCTTTACTTAATTCATCCTTCTCTTCTTGCCTGAGAACTCTCCTTAGAGAATGTCCTTCTTCGAGATTAACTTTGACTTTCTCCAGGAGACTTAACCTCTCTTTATCCTCCGTGAGCCCTGATTTTACCAATTTGTTCAGTTTTGTCAATCTTCGCCCTATTATTTCTAGATCCGAAAGAAGTAACTCCAGCTCAATGATTTGAATGTCTCTTATTGGCTCTATATCCCCTTCAAGATGAGCGATCTCTTCTTCCTTAAAGCACCTCACTACCTCAACAAGGACATCTACCCCTCTTATTCTGGATAAAAACTCATTTCCTAAACCTTCTCCCTGATGAGCACCTCTTACCAAACCAGCTACATCTACAAACTCTACTACTGCTGCTTTAGTAACCTCGGGATTTATCAATTTAGTCAAGGATTCTAACCGAGAATCAGGAACAGAGGCTATTCCTACATTAGGAGAAACGGTGGAGAAAGGAAAACTACCCACCTGCGCTTTCCCCTGCGTAAGAGCATTGAAAAGAGTAGATTTACCCACATTGGGTAGCCCTATTATTCCCCCACAAAGACTAGCCAAGAAACCTCCTTATTCTCCCTGAATATCTACTCTGAGACTATCTAATAATTCTAAATAACCTTTTAGTCCTCTTTTTTCTGCCGGAACTCGCAGTCTACTTAATGCTCTTTCCTGGATTTGTCTAACTCTTTCCCTGCTGACCCCGTATCTTTTTCCAATCTCCCGTAAGGAATAATCTTCTCCTTTCTCCAAACCAAATCTTAACCTTAATATCTCTAGCTCACGCGGATCTTTTACTACTTTTTCTAATAGTTTTCTAACCTCTTTTTTAAGTATTTCCAAAGTAAGTCTGTAAACAGGCGAAGGGATAGTAGCGTTAGAGACAAAATTAATCATTGAATTATCTTTTTCCTCTCCCATTGGTTTATCAAGAGAAATGGCATCTTGAGTAATCCCTAGAGCCTCTCTGATTTTCTCAGGAGGAAATTTTACCTCTTCAGCAATCTCCTCTGCAGTGGGCTCTCTTTTTAACTTCTGTTCCAATTGTCTAGAAACTCTACTCAACTTCTTTAATAAATGTACTATATGAACAGGAAGACGTATAGTTCTTGACTGGTCAGCGATAGTTCTGGATAACGCTTGACGAATCCACCAGCTAGCATAGGTACTAAAGCGCTTTTCACATTTATAATTAAACTTGTCTATAGCTCGAGAAAGACCAATATTTCCCTCCTGGATAAGATCCAAAAAAGAAACTCCTTTTCCCGTATACTTCTTAGCGAAACTTACTACTAAACGCAAGTTAGCTTCCATCATTTTTTTTCTATGTAACTCATATCTGGCCATTATCTCCTCTATTTTCTGGAAAATTTGCTTTACTTTTTCCCTCTTCTGGCAAGGTTTTATTTTATCTATCTGCTTCCTATTCTCTCGTAAAAAATCGAGTGTCTCTCTTATCCTACCTATATCTTTGCCAAGATTATCTAGATTCTTGCCCACCCCCCCTACTTTTTTAAACAACTCAAAAAGATCAGGATCACTTTTGATAATAAGAGCTACTTTGGTAAGAAGTTTAATTAACTCCTCTCTTTCTTTCTTTATCTTTTTAGCCAGTTCTCCTTCCTCCTCCCGACTTAAGAGAGGAGTTTTCCCTATCCCTTTCAGATAGCTTTCTATTGTCTCAGAGAAGAAACTTTGTTTATTTTTATTTACTTGTTTTTCTTCAATTTCTTCTTTCTGCCTCACCTAGTTCTCCTTACCTCGTTCTATTCATTGTTGCTCATAGCTTTTTCACAAGGCTATGAGTAAAGATATCATTCTAGCTTCTCAAAACTATGAATAAAGTGAGGAGTAAACATTTTTCTTTGCCCTTGATAAAAAAAATACGCTCTTAAAGTAAGCTCAATTTCTTTCTGTACACTTTTATCCACCTTTTGTTGAAATACCTTCTCCAAACTCGAGAAAAGAAGATAGCTCATCAATAGGCTGGCTTTCTTCGAAATGTTTATCCTTCCTTTGTCAACCTCTTGACAACTACCACAGAGAAGTCCTCCCAGCTTTAAACTAAAATAGAAAGACTTAATTAATTTTGTATCTCTTCTGCAATTAACACACCCCTCAAGATAAGGTCTGTAACCTAAAACACTCAACAGTTTCAGTTCAAAACTTCGCATCAAAAGGTTGAGAGTGTATTTGGAACCTTTTTCCAAAAGAAAAAGAGTTTTTAATAACAATTGGAAAAGAAAAGGATGAGGCTCTCTCTCGCCCACAAACTTATCCACTAACTCAACCAGATAACAACTATAGGCAAACCTAAGTAGATCTTTTTTGATCTCTGGAAAATAGTATTTAATCTCACCTTCATTTAAAGTATCTAGACTCTTTTCCCCATTTTTGTGGATCAATAAAATATCATAAGAAAGAAGTTGAATCAAGGAAGCAAATCTACTCTTTATCCGTCGAGCTCCTTTCGCTACTACTTTTATCTTCCCATACTTTGGCGAATAAAAAACCACTATTTTATCTTGATCTCCTAAATCATAATCTCTGAGAACAACCGCTTCTGTTTTATATAGAATCATTTTCTCTATCTGTAAATCTTAATCACTATAGCAAAAGGATTTTAATCGGTCAAATTTTCAAATATTGAAGGAGAAAATATTTCAACTCCCTTGACCAGAGGCATGTAATCTGCTATATTGTTTTTGGTGACTAGATAGTTACAGACTTTTTGGACGCAGATAAACGCAGATTAAATTTTCTAGAATTAGACTTTTACTAAACCTTGGTTTTGAACTGAAGTTATAAGAATAAGAATTCTTTACGGAATATATAGAAATTTTTTTGGAGAAAGATCTGCGAAAATCTGTGTCCTAGTTAACTGAATAATATCAAGGAAAAACTCATGCCTAAAATCAAAAGAGTCCTCATCAGTGTATCTAACAAAAAGGGAATAGTTGATTTTGCCAGGGAACTAACTGATCTAGGAATAGAGATTCTCTCCACTGGAGGAACAGCGCGAGTTCTTAAAGAAGCCGGGATACCCGTAAAAGAGGTATCTCAATATACACAAAGTCCTTCTATGCTGGGTGGAAG
>DAOWIY010000044.1 GCA_030640665.1 Clostridia bacterium | reverse complement strand
ATTTCTCGAGGTAAAGAATCTCCTTCTTCGCTGGGAACGAGCACAAAGTATTTTCCACCTTTCTCGTTCACAGCCTCTACGGGTAAGATAAGAACATTCCTTGCTTCCTGAATGATGATATCAGTTGAGACAGTGAGTCCTGGCTTAAGTTGGGTAAAACTGCCTTCCAGCTCAATCTTTACTTCAATTACCACCAGGCCACCCATTTTGGTAGCTTCAGAAGCAATGTAGACAACCCTACCCGGGAAGACCTCATCTGGATAAGCATCTACATCAATCCTTGCCCTCTGGCCCGTTTTTACCTGAGTAATATCCACCTCGTCCACATTAACCTCAGCAAATATTTTATCCTTATTTACCACTCGAAGAATACTTCCTGAAGCTGATACAGATTCTTTCTCCTCGGCGTAAATTTTGGAGACTATTCCTGAGAAGGGAGCTTTCAAATCTACTTTCTCCAAGTTTTTCTTTTTCAAACGCAGTTGCAAGCGACTCTCCTCTACTTTCCTTTCTTTTTCCCCAATAACATTCCGAGATGAGATAACCCTGGCAGATTCCAGCGCTGAAAGAGCATTAGCTAAATTATTTTCTGCCTGCAGGACGGAGAGTAGCTGCTCATCGTTCTCTAATTTGGCTAAAATATCCCCCTTTTCTACGGGGTCACCCTCGGAAACATTGATTTTGTCTATACGTCCGGCTATACCAAAATTAAGTTCTGCTTCTTGACCGGCGAGGAGAGAACCGCTAGCCGAAATTAGGTTAATTATATTTCCTCTCTCAACAACAACCGTCTCAGTCTGCTCAGTTTCGAGCCCTTTCTTCTTGGAAGGGAGAAATCTATAGAAATAAAATAAACTACCTCCCACCCCAGCCAGAACAATAATTACTATGAGCCATAAAAAACGTTTCTTCACAGGAACCTCCTTTTTACTTCCCTACTATTTCACCAATATCTAGTTCCATCTGTAGAGATGTTCCATAAGAGAGATAGGAAGTCAAAAGACTACAAAGAGCTAATTGGTAGCTATTTTCTAGTTCCATCTGCTGCAGTTGAAACTCCTTTAACTGCTGGTTGCTGATAACACCCAGGGCAAATTGTTCTTTAGCTAATTGACCTCTTAATCTTGCTTGCTCTCGTCTTAATTTCAATAAATTAAGTTGAGATAAAAACTCCTTCAAAGCATCTCTTTGGGAATAGAGATTAAATTGGACATCTTCTTTTAGATTTTCAAAATTTCTCTCGGCTTTCTCCAGATCTATCTGAGCTGTTTCGATCAGTAATTTAGCCCGACCCGCGTCAAAAAGAGTATAGCTCACTCCTACATTTGCCTGCCACTCTCCAGAAGTTATTCCTTCCGGAGTTAATTTTTTTGAAGTATAACCTATGCTTAGTGACCAGTTAGGAGAGGTATCCTTCTCTTTTTTGCTCAACTCGAGGCGCTTCTCATCAATTGTCCACCGTGCCTTTTTAAACTCACTCTGACTTAAAATAATCTCCTCAGTAACTTCTTTTACCAGCAGTTTTTCCACTTTTTCCCTTAGCTTTTTCTCCTGGAGAAGTGAGAAAATAAGGAGACTATCTTTTTCTGCGCCAATGGAATGATAGAATTGGTCCTTAGCCAGAGCTAACTGATTTTCCAGTTTACTCAGTTGTTTGGTGTTTTCCTCCAATTCGATTTTTGCCTCAAGTATATCTAATTGCCCAACCAACCCAGACTCTTTTTTTCTGATGGTTTCCTCTAATTTCTCTTGATTGAGAACTATTTTTTTCTTTACCAAATTCAAAGAATCACTTATTTCCAGAATTTCATAAAAACTTTTAACTGTAGTTAAAATAATCTCTTTTTGAATCTGCTCCAAATCAAGGCGAGCTTTTTCCACACTCTTATGAGCATTATAAAGTTCTATTGCAGAAGGACTTAGACTCCTGTCCTGAAAGAGATCTTGATGCAGCTCCAGACTATAGAAATCATCATAGTTCCCACTTTCGTAATCGTATGCTCCTTCGTAGTTAAGACTAATATCTGTTTCCCCAGAAAACTTAATTGCTCCCCCTATTTTAAATTGAGCTGAGCTTTCGAAATTCTTTTTTTCATCATAATATCCACGCCAAGGATTAAAATTGAGACTTATCTGGGGACTGCCAAAGAGCTTTTCCGCTCGCTCTAGGTTTAGCTGAGCTATCTTCAAGTTTGCCTGTGAATCTAAGATTTGTTTATTATTTACTAGAGCCATCCTGATGACATCTTCCAAAGTAATAGAAGCAGAAAGTCCAACCTCAGGGACAAGAAGAGGAATGAAGAAAACAAGTATGAAGGAAACAAAAAGTGGAAAGAATCGTTTCTTTTTTCTAGTTTGCATTTTTCTCACCTAACTCCAGTTCCTCTCCTGCGCTGAGCTGTAAATTCAGATAGGCAACACAATAATTTCCTTTGCTTTTTTGTAATTCTAAAACAACTTCCCGAAAGCTAACTTCTTTAGAGGATAATTCATCTGTAGTTATCAGTCCTGCCTGAAATTGTTCACTAGCATTCTCCAGATTTCTCTTTGCTTGCTCCGATTGAAGATTCAGAAGTTGAAGTTGAGTATTCAGGGACTCTAATTGCTGATATTTTTGCCGTACCTCACTTTTTACTGAGTTCTGTAGTGATTTAAGATTTATCTGGAATAACTCCAGGTCATTATTGGCTTTATCTATATCCAGAGAAGGGGAGTCTGTCATCCTCAGTTGTTCCAATCGGTCAGCAGCTATCTCCACATTCTTTCTGGCAAATTGAATTTTCTTTCTTTTTTGTAAGGCGGTGGCTGTATAGATATCCAGAGAGTCCTCTATTATGCTCTTTTCAAATTCAGAAGTGAGAATAAATTGTGAGACATTTTCTATGCCCGTTGCCACAAAGGAACTTTCCTTTGCTGTCTCCAGCTGATGTTCAGTGTTTTGTAATTGCTGCCGGGCAGCCTTAAGACTAATCTGGGCCGCTAGCTCTTCTAGCTTCCCTGCTGTTCCGACTTTAATTTTCTCTCTAACTCTATCTAAGTTATTTTGAGCTAACTGTACTTTTTTCTTTTTCAAAGGAAGTAGGGAAATCAAGTATTTAAGATTGTTATATGAAGAAACAATCTCTATTTCTATCTTATTTTTATTTTCCTCAAAAGTATTTTGTGCCTCTTGCCAATTAAGTTCGGCCTGTTTTTCATCAATTTTTGATTGACTCTGAAGGATATTTGCCTTAGCTTTTTTATAAGCAATTCTAGCATTATCCAGGATAAGAGAAGCTTTTTGAAAATCAAGATTATATTGCCAGGCTTTTTCAAGAGCTTCAGTGATAGTTAAAACTGCCTTTTTTTCTGAATCTAACTTAGTTTCTTTTTCCTGGGCATAAGCCAGTGCAGGTGTAGATATCAAAAAGATTACTCCTGCCGTTAATATAACTGCACTCCTTAGAAATTTTGAACTCATCTTCCTTCCCCCTCTATCTTTAGTTTCATTCTACTGACTCTGCTATCTTAGTCAACTCTTCCTTGGATATATCAGCTATCAAAATAAAAGTTCTTCCTTTCTCAGTCCAAACCAAATTCCAGACTCCCATACTTGCCTGCAGCCGCCCTCGTCTTCCCTTGAAAGACATTTCATGATAATCCCTCATTCTCACATTTATCTTAGGATTCTGAGAAAAAACAATTGTTTTTAGGCCATTAGTATAGATTAAGTCTACCCTTTTTCCCTCATTAAACAAAATGGCTCTTTGGAACTCATATCCCAGCGGTAAATGTTTGGGCAGAGATAAGGGAAACGTTATCTCTTCTCTTAGCTGTTCAAAACTGCGAATGATGCGTCGAGAAGGAAGCTTCTTCCCTTCCCACAGCCTGGGAGGTATAGTGCTATAAAGTTCTTCTCGAAAGGACATTATCCCAAAATAAACTTCAGTAAACGCGGAAGAAGTGATTAATTTCTCTTCTGAGGCATATCTTTCTTGTTTCAGGGAAAGATAGGTTTCTTTATCTATCCAGATTTTCAGCCAGGGATTACCAGCATGCTTAGGGGTCAATAAGATTACGTAGACTGGCCGATTACACATATATTCATCGGGCAATTGGGAAATTATGTAGTTGCCAAATATTAAGTTCAAACTTTGCTTTTTTCTCTTTCTTGCCTCAGGAGAGTTTAAAGAGGGAAAAATATGGAATCTATCCATGCCTGGAACATAATCTATGCGTAATTTACCATCATCTAAAATGATTTTTCCTTTAATTCTAGGAGGAGCAAGGTATCTTATGCAGCTAAAATCTGGTTTTTGATAGATAAGTTTTGCAATAACAGTATAAGGCTCTTCCTTAATGTAGATTTGCGTTTTCTTGATGCCTTCAAAGTCAAGTTGAAATTGGGCTTCTAATGAGAGACTTAATATCTCCTTGGGTTCGACAGCTAATAAGGGAGAGGTCATTATTCCCAGTAAGAAGAAAACTACCATAAAGAAAGATTTTAAAAATGTTCTCCATCTATTTTGAAAAGACATAGTCTAACTCCCTACTTTATTTCCAAAAGTACAGGTAAAACTGACTCCTCGGCAAAAGAGCTCATTTCATTAGAATAATATATATACTCTTTCTGAAAAACCTCGATATTGACCCCAGAAATAGATGATGAACGCCAAAGATATAACAGAGAGACAGATAAAATCAACACAATACTTGCGGCAATGGCTATCCTAGGAGACAGCCGCCAACTATATCCCCATCCAAATAGCCTTTCTTTTAAAGACATTCCCTTTTCAGAAAGTCGGCTAGATAGGCGCTCATAGAATCCTGGCTCAGGTTTTTGGGAAGGGATTTTTTGCACTAAGCTTTGAATTTGCCTTAGCTGCTTAAGCTGATAGGAGCAAGCCTTACATTTTTTTAGATGTTCTTTAATTTTTGACTTTTGATCAAGGTTAACCTCATTATCTAAATAGGAAGAGAGTTTTTTTCTTATCTTTTTACAATCCATTTTTTTCTCCTATGTAAGGTTTGAGTTTTTGACGAAGCTCTTCTCTTGCCCGAGAAAGTCTTGATTTTATAGTACCCCTGGAACACTGAAAAACTTTTGCCAGCTCTTGATAAGAGAGATCTTCGAACTCCCGCAAAATAAAAGTAGTCTTCAGAACTTCTGAGAGAGAATTAATAGCTGATTTAATCTTGCAAGCAAGTTCCATATTTTCAAGCATCTTTTGGGAAGAGAAAGACTGGTCAGCTAGTTAAATTTTTCCAGAAGTATTATTAACTTCCGAAAGTTCAGTCAAAGAAAAGATGCTGCCGGATTTATTCTTTTTCTTTCTAGCACTAAGACAGATGTTGACAGCAATACGATAGAGCCAGGTATAGAACTTGGATTTTTCCTTGAAGCGATAAAGAAACCGATATACATTAAGAAATACCTCCTGGGAAAGATCCTCTGCTTCATCCCTATTTCCCATTATTCCATAAATTATGTTGTACACTCGAGACTTATATCTTTCTACAAGTATTCGAAAACTGTCTTTGTCCCCGGCTTTAAATTTTTTCACCAATTGTTCATCAGAATAAGTTAAATGCACCCTGTCAATTTCATTTTCCTCACTAATACTCGAAGATTACAATTTTAGTCTATCAAAATCTCAACCTTGTCTAATTATATCATTTTATTTAGGCAGAGGAAGGAGTGACTTTTTTCCCAAAATTCATCAAGTTTTGAACAGTTACCCTTCCTCTGCTAATCTATGTAAACCCCCGTTAGAAGATTCGGATGGTCTTTTTTCTAACAGGGTAGAGTAAAAGGAGAAAAAGAGTTTTTTTACAGGTTGCCCCTGGAGATTTTTTTCTTTCTTAACACTTCACCTGCCCATAAAATGATAAGGACCCTTCAGCATCATCCGGCCACCACCAAATCTAAATGCTGAGCTCCATCTATTCCATCTATTAAATTTCGCCAGTTGTTCCTCAGTAAAGATATCCTTTACTTCTATCCAAAAACTGATGGTTTTCTTCTTAATCTCGGTTTGGAAAGGTGTCATTTCATCCACTAGAGCCTCTATTTTTGTTAAATCAGCAGGATCTTCCAATAGCAGTCTCTTAAGCCGAAGTTGTCTCTTTTCTAACTCCATACGCAGCTCAAGAATTTCTTCTTGGAACTTTAATTGCAGCTCATCCAGGCTTTTTTGCTGCTTCGAAGTCAGTTGCAACTTGGAAAGTAGTTGGGAGATGCCTCGTCTAAACATCAGAATTAATTTAGGAAGTATCTGCTCCATCTTCCTGAGAATAGGAACTGATCTATCCCGTATTCTAAAGATTTCCCACTTTTGCCCTCTTAGAGAGACCACTGTAAACTTTCTTTCTTTAAATGTACTGGCATTCTCTTCTGTAGCTAAAGCAGAGACTGAAAATACCATACCCATCAATACTAATACCGCTATTGCTGTCACCAGCCATTTTCGTTTCATTTGTCATTTCCTCCTAATTGTAATTTCAGGGCTATTTTCCTTGAGCCCTTAGGAAATTTTATATCGTATACCGTATTAAGTATTTCCTATATCATTTTTCAGAAAAAATAAAATTTCTTTTTAACGTATTAGACTGCAAAAAAAGAAAAATGTTCCATGTAAACTCTTACGAAAATGTGTCTCCAAAGTACTCTCTATAAGTGGAAAACTACTCTAGGAGAAAAGATAGGAAGAATAAAAGAGGGGAAGACAAGGATGGTCGATTTTTTAGGAAAGCTATTATTTCTGGAGTTGCCTGACTAACCAGGGACGTTTTATTTGAATGGCTTCCTCTGGACAAAATTCATGGCAAGTAAAACATTGGATACACTTCTCATAGTCGAAGATAGGGTAAGGGTTTAATTGAATTGCTCCCACGGGGCATTTCTCTTCACATAGATGGCACTTACTGCACTTTGATATATCAGTCTTGGGATAGACTCGGAAAAGTCTTATCCCTAGAGGAGTGAGTAGTCTGCGCAGAGACCTGCGAACAAAACTTCTATAAGCAGACGGCTTTTTGAAATCCTTTTTTATTACATCTCTTAAGTTCTCGCCCTTTATTTTTATCTCTTCTAAACTTTGAGGACCCAATCCTCGCTCCATAGCATTGACAGAGGTAAGGATCTCCTGAGGTTTAAAACCAGTTATTTGGGAGGCGACGATGTCTAGGCTTACGCAATCAAGAGAGGAAAGAATTATTCCTAAATGTGTAGGATCTCCAGCAGCAGGACCTTCTCCTTCCATAGCTACTATGGCATCCATTATGGCTAATCCAGGTTTACATACAGAATAAATGTCTACCACTGCTTGTGAGAATTTCTCCACCTTAGCCAATCTATGAGCCTTAGAACGGTCAGCAGAAGGAACGCAGCCAAAGAAATTTTTCACTGCTCCAGTAAGAAAAGTTAACTCATGAGTTTTTAATTTAGGAAGAGAAATAATTACATCAGCCTCTAAGACAGGTTTAGCAATATTAATCTCCTTAAGCCTGATTGGGTGAGGAACCTTGATTTTTTGGTACCCAGAGCGGGAAAAATTTACTATCTTTCCCCCTTCTCTTTCTACTACCTCCCGTATTCCACAAATATCAAAGGCATTTCTTTGCCTTATTTCTAATCCCATGCCTCCGGTTGAGGCTGCATCTCCCACCCAGGCAATAGCTCCCCTTTCTTTAACTAATTTTACCACTGCTCCTACCAAGGAAGGATGGGTAGTGACGGCTCTTTCAGGAGGTTTTGCTGAAAGCAAGTTTATCTTAATGAGAATTTTGCTTGCGGGTCTTATTACTTGGCTTGCTCCACCAATAAGTTCTACGGCTTCTTTTACAGCCTCATAAACTCTTCCCTCCTCATAATCCGCACATTTTACTATAGAAACAGTAGACATTGTTTATTATTTAGTTGGCGCGCCTGGCAGGATTCGAACCTGCGACCTTCGGCTCCGGAGGCCGACGTTCTATCCACTGAACTACAGGCGCTCTGAGCCAATCTCACTGCGCTCTTTGGAGACTGCCGAATCCGAACTTAATATATCTCCTTTCCTTCAAGAGTAATTCTAATTTTTCCTGGAATAATACTTATAATTTCCTCGGCTTTATCTAATGGAGTATATACAGATATTTTTCTTTTTTCTTCATCTATTTCATCTATGATTCCCAGAGCTAAATTTTTTCCTTCTCTACTCTTAAGACAAACCAGGCGATGATAAAGATAATCTTCTGATAGAGCATTCTTTGATCCAAGCTTATCCAGAGATAGAGCAACTTTTTGAGATTTATTGAAGTAATCTCTAAACTTCCTCTCTCGATAGCTTGTCCTTTGTCCATAAACCTTTTGAGTTACAAAAGAGGGAACAGACAATCTAAAAATTAAAGGGGTACTCATTCTGGCGAAATTTCCTAAAATAGGCTCTAGCTCATTTTCTTTTTGCAAAGCCAGGATTATTTGAGGCTGGATTAATTCTATTTTACATATTTTCAATATCTTCCCTGCGCCTCTTCCTACCATACCGGTGGTGTCTACTATTACCTTTCCTGTGACTTGTCCAGCCATATCGGACATTAACTTAACTCCCGTTATGGTGGGAAGAAGACAGCCCGCGGGAGAGGTAGCTCCCACAAAATAGAAATCCTTTACTGCTGCCTTTTTCCAACTTTCAAATCTTCTCTGAAAAATAGCCCAGGCTATGGTAGTAGGAGGACCTATATGGGACTGCCCCAGATCAGCGTCTACCACTCCCACAGTATATTTTTCTAAAAGAAAGCCTAAAAGATCCTCAATGAGAGTTGTTTTGCCAGTATCGGAAGCACCCAAAACCATAATTACTTTATTTTGTGATTCCAGTATAGCTTCTTTTACTTTTTTTTCCAGTAAGAACTTTTCCCGAGTCATAGTTCCATTTTTTCTCCTTCCACCTTTAATCTTTGGGGTAAATCGCTTTATAGGAAATACCCTGGCGTGGTTTTGCCATCCAGCCAGCAACTTCCTCTCTCCATTTCAAATAATGCTCTGTTTTTTCATGAGCTGCTGCCGCTTCTTCAGATTCATAAGCTTCGTAAAGCAAAAATCTTGCAGGCTCCGTGGCGCATTGAAGTACATCAAATCTCATATTGCCAGGTTCTTTAATTGAAGCCTCATGATTTTTTGAGCTCGCCTCTATGAAATCATTAATATTCTCGGGTTTCACATAAACGATAACAGTTGTAACTATCATCGATATTATCCTCCTTTTTTTGACTTTTATTAATTTTTCACTGCCGCACAGTCATCAACGAATTAGCCATCACAAATTCCTTTTTATAACAGTTCACTTAATTTTTACTGAGTATAGCACAGTTTATTTTATATATTAAATTGATTTTGGCAATTGATTAAAAGGTTAGAGAAGG
This sequence comes from Clostridia bacterium, assembly GCA_030640665.1. Taxonomy (GTDB): domain Bacteria; phylum Aerophobota; class Aerophobia; order Aerophobales; family AE-B3A; genus JAUWRC01. The sequence goes on along the minus strand of DAOWIY010000044.1, from coordinate 7,169 downwards.
AAGACTTTTACTTGGTACCTGGCAGGCAATCCTCTATATTGAACTGGATGGTGGAAAACAAAGAAATCTTATTGTGCAAACAGCAACTCCTAGAGCAAAAGCTGTTGCTATATTACTGGCTAGAGAAACTGCGGTAGTCACGAAAAATTGCCGTTTTCCTCCCCACTCCTTGTGGGTGGGAAGGATGTCACCAGTTATTATAAACAGGGAAAAACAGTTTATAGATAAGTATAATGGAATAATACCAAAGTTGTCAGAAGGAAAAAAATCAGAGAATACTCACTTTAAAAATAGCTGATAACTGGAATCTTTATAGTTAAAAAGGCTGGGGAAAATAAAACAATAATTGATCGCTTATTTTAGTACTACTGCTAGCAACGCAAGCTCATTCCTGCGTTGCCTTTCTGCAAAATAATTTTGAAAGCTCAAAAACCACCATCAGCTCCTTATCCTAAAAGACTGAAACCCTTGGTGACCGTTTGAGAACTTATACCGGGACTACTTCTAACTTCAACCTATATCCAATATGCCGAAGAACGTTCTCGATAGTATCAAGATTAGAAAACTCACCTTCTTCAATTTTGGAAATGTACTGTTGGGTTACCCCAATTTCTTTGGCAAGTTGGGCCTGAGATAAGTTATGTCGGATACGGTATTTAATAATTTCCTTCACCACGGCCGCCTTTTCCATGATCAAATTGTAGCGAGTTGCAAATTCCGGGTTCTTCTTCATCTTTTCTTTAATATAATCATCAACTTTTCTCATTGTTCAGTCCTCCCTCTTGTGCCTGGCTAAAAAATCCTTCCTTCTCTCTTTGACGATCTCTATCTCTTTTTGAGGGGTCTTCTGTGTTTTCTTTGCAAAGCCATGGGAAAATATTATTCTTTTCCCGTAGAAAAAGAAAAACAAAACTCTAATCTGACCCTCTTTCCCTTTAAACCTTAGCTCAAATATCCCTTCTTTAATGTGATCTGTATGCGGATATCGTAATTGTGGACCAAAGTCTTGAAGCAATTGTTTCTTGAGAATAAACTTATCCTGCGTTTCTACATCTAAAGACTCAATAAATTCTTCTACGGGTGATTTCCCAGCTATAGTTTTGTAAAAAATACAGGTGTATTCTTCCATCAACCCCTCTGATTAAAGTATACAACTTTTTAGTTGTGATGTCAAGGTAGGAGTAGGAAATTGTCAATGCAAAGTAAAGATTGTACATAAACTGGTATCATATTCTTCTATATCTTGTGCTTCGACCCTGACCAATACGTTCAACCTTTTTAAGACGCATCAGTTTATTAAGTGCCTGCCTAACGGTTGGATAAGCAACTTTTGTTTTATCGGCAATCTCAAGAGGAGTGGCCTCATCCACACTTTCAAGATACTGCCAAACTGCCAGTTGCTTCTTGGTTAAAAGTTTCTCTATATTTTCTTTAGACAACAAATCAACGGCCACTTCTGACTGCTTTAAGAAAATGGTCAAAAAGAAATCCAGCCAGGGGATGATATTCTCGTGTTTTGTCTTGAATGTTTTTTGGCTTTTGCTAAGCGCAAGATAATAGTCCGGTTTATTATCCTCAACCAGCTTCTCATGAGAAACATAGGGCATATACAAATACCCCTCTTTAAGTAAAAGAAGATTGGTTAAAACACGGCTAAGCCGGCCATTGCCATCTTGAAATGGGTGGATTTGTAAAAACTCAACAAGAAAATTGCCCACAATAAGAAGCGGATGATATTTTTTCTTTATAAGTGCTTCTTGAGTCCACTCCATCAGTTCCTGCATTTCTTTTGGCGTGAGATAGGCCGGCGTAGTATCAAAAAGAACACCAACAGACTTACCGGCAGTATTTATCATCTGCACCTGATTTTCTCTTTTTTTGTATTCACCGCGGTGGGTTTCATCCTTTTTTACATATTTCAAAAGCTCTTTGTGAAAATGCTTGATAGTGTTTTCATTGAGCCGAAGGCTCTTCCACGAATCAAACACATTTTCGAGCAACTCATAGTATCCTTTTACTTCCTGCTTGTCGCGGTCAGAAAATTTCTGAATATCAATTCCGCGCATCAATTTTTCTACATCCTCATCGGAAAGTCGAGCGCCCTCAATACGAGTGGAGGCACCAGTTGAAGTAATCAAAACCGACCGCTTGAGACGGCCTAAAACCTGAGGACTTAATCGCGCCCCGGCAATCCACTGTCCCTTTAGTTCATCTATTTTTGTTATTTTTAACCAAATTTCAGCTGGTATTTGCTGAAGTCGTTGGTCTAATTTGTTATTTTTTGCCATAGTTATAATCCGATATATCAACTATAGCAGATTATAGCGGATTAATAAAAAGAAGTCAAATACTTGAAGAATCTTCTGGAAGCTTGCGAGTTTGTTCGGTCATTATATCGGGAGGATGGTTTCTCTTTAATAGATTATGATAGAAGTAGGAATATATGGTGCTTCAGGTTACATGGGTGGAGAAGCTTTGCGGATATTAAACGAGCACCCAGAGGACGGGTTTGAAAAGATATGACTTACATCCGTATTAAAACCGCATCGCTTTAAATTTATTAACTGAATAACTAATCTAACTATATCCTCTAGGCGAGGCCTTCTATCATTTGAGTAAGGGCTGCTCCTGCTGGAACCATGGGATAGACGTTTTCCTCACGAGAAACCTTAAAGTCCAGAACGACCGGGCCAGGGGTAGCCAGAGCCTTTTTTAAAGCTGGTTCTACTTCTCTAGTTTTATCTACTCGGATTCCTTTTGCTCCATAAGCTTCTGCTATCTTCACAAAATCGGGAGAGTCTTCAATGTCTACCTGTGAGTAACGACCCCGATAAAATAACTGCTGCCATTGTCTAACCATTCCCAGATAACCATTGTTAAGAATAGCTATCTTAACGGGGACCTTATAATTAACTGCTGTAGTCAGCTCTTGTATATTCATCTGGAAACTACCATCCCCAGCGATATCAAAGACTATTTTATCAGGACAGCCAACTTGTGCTCCAATAGCGGCAGGAAAGCCGTAGCCCATCGTTCCCAGCCCTCCGGAGGAAATAAAACTTCGAGGATTGGTATACTGATAGAATTGAGCAGCCCACATCTGATTTTGCCCCACCTCAGTAGTAATAATTGCCTCTCCTTTAGTCACTTCATATATTTTCTCTACTACATACTGAGGTTTCAGGTCTTCGCCCATTTCGTATTTCAGAGGATATTTTTCTTTCCATTCTTTAATTTTGGCATGCCACTTTTCTCTTTCTTCACCCTTTTTGACGAGAGGAATAAGTTGGGAGAGAATATCCTTAGCGTCACCCACTATAGGAATGTCTGCCCTTACATTCTTGCTAATGGCGGTAGGGTCGATGTCTATGTGGATTATTTTGGCATAAGGAGCAAACTCGGAAATTTTACCTGTTATTCGGTCGTCAAATCTTGCTCCCACAGCAATAATTAAATCTGTTTCACTAATTGCATAATTGGCATAACGAGTCCCATGCATTCCCAGCATCCCCAGGGAAAGCTGATTATCTTCAGGAAAAGCTCCTAATCCCATAAGAGTGGTAGTTACCGGAATCTGAGTACGGCAAGCAAATTGAATTAATTCAGCCGATGCTTCAGAGCTAATTACTCCTCCCCCAGCATAAATGACGGGTTTCTCAGATTTATCTATTGCCAGAGCAGCCCTTTTAATCTGTTTGGGATTTCCCTTATGAGTGGGATTATAACTTCTAATTTTAGCCTCTTGAGGATAAGGAATTTTAGTTTCTCCCATAAGAATATCTTTAGGAAGATCTACTAAAACGGGACCTTTTCTACCTGTACTGGCAACATGAAAAGCTTCTTTCAAGATAGAAGGCAGCTCATTCACTTCCTTCACTAAATAGTTGTGTTTGGTGATGGAATAAGTTATCCCCGTTATATTAGCCTCCTGGAAAGCATCATTGCCAATCATGGAAGTAGGAACTTGGCCAGTAAAAGCGATTATAGGAATAGAGTCCATATAAGCAGTAGCAATTCCTGTAACCAGGTTTGTCGCTCCTGGCCCTGAGGTAGCCATGCATATCCCTACTTTTCCTGTGGCTCTGGCATATCCATCTGCTGCATGAGCCGCTCCTTGTTCATGGCGAGTTAAAATATGTTTAATCTCTTTTGTCTCGTAAAGAACATCATAGAGAGGAATCATTGCTCCCCCTGGAAATCCAAATACAGTCCTTGCTCCTTCTTTTAACAAAGCCTCTACTACTACCTGAGCTCCACTTCTCTTCACTCTTTTCCTCCACAGCAATACTTATATTTTTTCCCACTTCCACAGGGACAGGGTTCGTTGCGTCTAATTTTTAGCTTTTTTCTTCGATAAGGAGCATGCCTTACTTGAACTTGATTGAGACTGCTAGCCTTCTCTCTTTCCCCAGTTCCTACTAGAGCCGGCTGAGGAACTTGAGGACTTCCTACTAAAACCCTTTCTAAAGAAGGCTCCCTCACAATCTCCACCTTAAATATAAACTCAGAAACTCCTTCTTTGATTCGAGCGGTTAAACCCTCAAACATTTCATAAGCTTCTCTTTTATATTCAATCAAGGGATCTCTTTGTCCGTAGCCTCTGAGGCCAATTCCCTCTTTTAGTCTATCCATACTATAGAGATGGTCTTTCCATCGAGAATCTATGATATGGAGAAGAACCATCCTTTCCAGCTTACGCATCAACTCCTCTCCTACTCTCGCTTCCTTCCTTAAATAGGTTTTCCTCATCTCTTCGGTTATTATACTCTTTAATTCTTCCTGTTTATAAATGCCCTTCAAAGAATCATAGAATAAAGTAATAGGAAAAAGCTGACTCAGCCTCTTAATTAGACCTCTGATATCCCATTCCTCGGGCCTAACTTTCTCCTCAGCATATGAGGAAACTAACCCATCAACAGCATCCTCTATCATCCCTAAGATAGCTTCTTTTAAATTTTCCCCTTCCAAAACCTCGTTCCTCTCCCTGTAAATTACTTCTCTTTGCTTATTCATTACATCATCGTATTCCAGAAGATGCTTTCTTATATCGAAGTTTCTTCTTTCCACTTGCTGCTGTGCTCTCTCTAGAGCTCTGGTTACCCAGGGATGCTCGATAGGCTGATCCTCAGGAATCCTCAATCTCTGCATAATGGAACCAATTCTCTCTGAGCCAAAGATACGCATTAATTCATCTTTAAGAGAAACATAAAACTGAGCCGCGCCGGGAGATCCCTGTCGGCCACTTCTTCCTCGGAGCTGATTATCAACTCTACGCGACTCATGACGCTCAGTGCCGATAACGAACAATCCCCCTAAATCCTGAACTCTTTCCCCTAATTTAATATCCGTTCCCCTTCCGGCCATATTAGTAGCTATAGTTACGGCTCGTTTCTGCCCTGCTTGAGCAACAATCTGAGCCTCTTTTTCGTGATATTTAGCATTGAGAACAGTGTGGGGAATCCCTTTTTCTTTAAGCATCCTGCTCAAATGCTCAGATTTTTCTACGGATCTAGTTCCCACCAGAACAGGTCTTTCTTCTTTATAAAACCTCTCTATTTCTTTTGTTACAGCTTCGAACTTTGCTTTTTCCGTTTGATAAACTCTATCAGAAAATTCTTCTCGAATAGCAGGCTGATGAGTAGGGATAACAACTACATCAAGATTATAAATTTTCTTGAACTCATCTGCCTCTGTAGCACCTGTTCCCGTCATTCCAGCTAATTTGGCGTACATTCTAAAGTAATTCTGCAAGGTAATGGTAGCCAGAGTCTGATTTTCATTCTTTATAGTTACTTTCTCCTTTGCTTCTATTGCCTGATGCAATCCATCGCTCCAGCGCCTGCCGGGCATTAATCTTCCCGTAAATTCATCTATTATTACTATTTCATCATCTTTAATCAGGTAATCTCTATCTCGTTCGTAAAGTTCGTGAGCGCGAATAGCCTGAGTTATGTGGTGAGCCGGCTCGGCACCCCATTTAGGGTTAACCTGATAAAGATCATCTACGCCTAATAGATTTTCTCCCTTAACAATCCCCCTTTCGGTAAGAGCCACCGTATGGTCCTTCTCATCTATCTCGTAGTCATAATCTTTATCTTCATCTTTGCCTTCACTTTTTCCCTTTTTTAATCGAGAGACTATTCTGTCAATCTGATAATAAAGCTCAGTAGACTTTTCTGTCGGTCCGGAAATAATAAGAGGGGTTCGAGCCTCATCAATTAAGATAGAATCAACCTCATCTACAATAGCATAGTTAAATTCCTTTTGAACCTGCTCTTCTTTACTAAGGGTCATATTGTCCCTGAGATAATCAAAGCCAAACTCATTATTTGTGCCATAAGTAACATCACATTGATAGGCCTGACGCCTCCTTGTGGTGTCCATCTGATTCTGAATAACTCCTACTGAAAGTCCCAGAAATTCGTACACAGGTCCCATCCAATCTCTGTCCCTTCTGGCGAGGTAGTCGTTCACCGTAACTATATGTACCCCCTTACTACTTAAGGCGTTCAAGTAAGCAGATAAAGTAGCAACTAATGTTTTTCCTTCTCCATTAGCCATCTCAGCTATTTTCCCCCGATGAAGAACTATTCCTCCTATTAGCTGCTCGTCATAATGTCGCAGATCTATAGTTCTTCTAGCTGCTTCCCGGACCATAGCAAAAGCTTCTGGTAAAATATGGTAAAGCAAGTCATCCAGCTCTTTTCTTTTCTCTTGAAGATGAATTTTTGCTGCCTCTTTCTCAATTTCGGGAAGCTCGAAAATTTCTTTCTCCAGGCTATCAATCTCAGTAACGAGAGGCTTTATCTTCCCTCTAAACTCATCCGTTCTCCTTTGCAACGTCTTGTCGGAAAGTTTACTTATCCGCTTTTCCCACCCATTGATTTCACTCACTAAAGGCAGGAGTTTTTTTACCTCCCTTTCTTGCTGGGTACCGAAAATCTTTGTAAGAAGATTACTAATCATAGGTTAATTCTCCCTAAAACTTAGGACTATTATACCATCTTTATCTATATAATCAAGAAATACCTCGGGACAATTTTCTTCTGTCGCTGTATATCCGCTTTAGATTATTTCTCCTCAGCTTCTTCGCTACGGGAAAGATTTAAACTCGTCACTTCGTTCCTCAAACAGTAAATCTTTCTTTTTCCTCCGCTCAGAAGCCTCGT
>DAOWIY010000039.1 GCA_030640665.1 Clostridia bacterium | reverse complement strand
GTTGTTCGTATCTCGTATCTCGTGCCCCCTCACCTTAATCCTCTCCCCGCAGGGGAGAGGAAGACGAGGATCGAGCATCTAGAATCGAGTACCTAGAACCATTCACCATTTAATATTTTCTCTACTTCCTCTGGCCAGGGAGCCCCCTCCATGGGACCTTTTTTAGTCACCCCTAGAGCTCCCACAGCATTGGCAAATCTAGCTACCTTCTCTAAAGACCGTCCCTGGAGAATCCCCACTATAAAACCAGCATCAAAACAATCACCAGCTCCAGTGGGGTCTACCTCCTCTACGGGGAAAGAAGGCACCTCTAATTTATCTTTCTTTGTATAAATCCACGAACCTTCTTTGCCGCGTTTAAGAGCTACTATAGACGGTCCATATTCAAGTAACCTTTGGGAGGCTCTATCCGTATCTTCTATCCCCGTTAACATCCTGGCTTCTTCCCCGCTGGGTAGAACAATCTCACAAGAAGAAAGAATAGGCTCTGAGATTTCTCTGATCTTTCCTACATCCAATAGCTCCGGGCGAAGGTTAGGATCAAAGCTAATCTTACCTCCTGACTCTTTTACTATTTCGACTGCCTTATAACAAGCCTTACGCCAGGACTCATTCATGGAAAGACTTGAGCCCATTATATGAAGATACTTTACTTTTGACAAATAGCCAAAGTCAATCTGACCATCACTAATTTTTCCTGAGGCGGCACGGGAAATATGATAAATAAATTTACGAGTCCCATCACTAGAGTAAGCAACAAAGGCCACACCTGTCGTATAGTCAGAAAGAGATCGAATGTAGGTAGTATCAACCCCATCTTCTTTTAACCTCTTAACAATTAATCTCCCAAAATCATCTTCTCCCACGCTACCAATAAAACCACAATCTACACCTAATCTGGCTACAGTATCAATGAAAATGGCCGGAGCTCCGCTAGGAAAGGGGCCAACAAAGGTTCCCGGTATACTGAGTGGCTCATCCACCTTTTCCCTCATAATCTCTACCAGCAGTTCTCCCATAGAGACTACCAAAATAGGGTCAGGTTTTGACATTTAAGATCTTCTCCCAGCAAGATACGCCTCAGGACGAATAAAAATAAAAAGGATTAAGAGGGGATAGAGGATAGCTATTCACCTTTTACAACTCCCCATTCGAGTAACGTTGTGCCATTACAGAGAGAGGAATCGGGTCATAATCACTGGCATGGCCTGCTTGAGCGAAAGACCTCATCCGTTCGATGATGACCTTTTTCATTGCTTCACGGGCAGGTTTGAGATAGCTGCGTGGATCAAACCCCTCTGGGTGTTCAGTCAGGTACTTACGGATTACTCCTGTTATTGCTAACCGACTGTCTGTATCGACATTGATTTTACGGACACCGTGCTGGATGCCAAGTTGAATCTCTTCGATAGGTACACCCCATGTTGGCTCGAGTTGGCCACCATAGGCATTGATGATGTCCTGCAATTCTTTGGGCACACTAGAGGAGCCGTGCATCACAAGATAAGTCTTGGGTAGTCGTTTATGGATCTCAATGATTCGATCCATGGCAAGAATTGCGCTGTCTGGCTTTCGGGAGAACTTGTATGCACCGTGACTCGTTCCAATGGCGACGGCAAGAGCATCAACGCCTGTGCTCTTAACAAACTCTACAGCTTGATCCGGGTTAGTGAGGTGTGCCATTGCATCAACTCCTGCACCATGTCCATCTTCAATCCCGCCGAGACAGCCGAGCTCACCTTCGACCGTTACGCCGCGTTCATGTGCCATCTCGACAACCTCGCGGGTGACTCTGACATTGTATTCAAAACTTGCTGGCGTTTTACCATCCGCCTCCAATGAGCCATCTATCATGACGCTGGTAAAGCCCATATCAATGGCAGATTTACAAGTCTCCGGGCTATTCCCGTGATCTTGATGGAGAGCAACCGGAATTTCGGGGTAAAGCTCCGTTGCCGCCATCATCAAATGATAAAGGAAGCGATCGTTAGTATAGCTTCGTGCTCCTCGGCTCGCTTGAATAATAACAGGGGATTTTGTTTCCTTTGCCGCTTCCATAATTGCCTGGATCTGCTCCATGTTGTTAACATTGAATGCGCCAACTCCATAGCCATCTTTAGATGCTTCATCGAGAATTTGACGCATAGATACTAAGGACATTTCGTGTATCTCCTTTCAGTGATATTAGACTGTTCTATTTATCGTGTTATCGTGTGTTCTCAGAGTGAAATATTATAGATGATTTTTCTCAAAGGTCAAATCCTTTTCAAACTAGTTAAAGTTCATGGTTCGAAATTAACTGATAAATTAGGCGGGCAATTTTTTTGCACCCACCTGGAGGACCCATGGTTTTTTCCCCTATCTTTCCTAAAAGGGACAATTTCTCTCTATCTTTTAATAGGGTTAACACCTCTTTACCAGCACATTCCTGCTTATCTATTATTCTTATTGCTTTCCCTAACAACTTTTTATGAAATCTTAACCTGGGTTTAGAAGTATGGGGCCCTTTCCCAGGAAGAATAAATACTACCTTACCTAATCCTACCGCCTGCTCACAACCTGTACCTGTTGTTCCTATAACCAGGCTGGAGGCATTAATTACTCCTTTGAAATAGCCGTAGACAAAGGTTGCCTTCAGTTTATTTTTCTTTCCAACGCTCTGTTTCTCTCTTTCTTTGCCCTGCCTAACATCCATCCTCCAACCTTCATCTTCCACTATTTTCTTGATCTTTGAAGCATCCAGAAATTCGGAGATAGAAAAAACGTAATGAATATCTCCTCTTTTCTCCCTTTTAAGATTTTCTTGTTTCTCTTTGCAATCTTCCAGAGTCTGAATGAACCGCAGCATGTTCATTATGTTTTCATAAGCATCAGGTCTACTACTGGGCAGAAACCCAATCACTGGAGAAAAAGGAAAGGTAAAATTATCCTCTTCCATTTCATCCATCATAGGATTACCTAAAAATAGAGCATTTATTCCACAGTTACTTAAATATTCTGCTGTAGACTCATCTCGACAAATTACCACCTTAGTAAAGTACTTAAGAAAAAATCTTTCCGGAAAGTAAAATCTCCGCATATAGACAGAAATAGCTGTACCTATGTAAATAATGGGTTTCCTGATGAAAAAAATAGCTAAAATAAAAGGATAAAAATCCCCTACGCTGACTACTAAGGAAATTTCTTTCCCCGCAGTTTTAAGGACTTTGATTTGTTGCCAGATAATCCCTAAAAGACCGTGCCAAATATCTTTAAAAAAAAATCTCAATCCCTGAAGGGCAAAACCTCCACTGGGTAATTCCTTAACCTGGTATACTTTCCTTACTCCAATCTTATCATAGGCATCACCCTTTCCCACTAAGGGCAAAGCAAGAAACTCTATTTTTTGATTTTTAAGCGGAGAAGAGAAATAGTATTTCTTCATTCTTTTTAAAATAGCTACTGCAATAGCATCTTCTCCATGCCCGTTGGAGAGAAAAAGAACCCTGCTTTTTTTATTAGACTCAACCGGTGGCACGAGAATTGCTCCGTTTCTTAAAGTTTAGCATATTAAATAGTGTTTAGCGTTTAGTGTATAATAATATAGCACATCACTTTAGCTGGTCAAATCCTAAAAAGAACCAGTGAGAACTATTGTCAGGTCTTGACTTGGTACATATCGTCTCAGCTCTATTTTCTTCTCTCACTGCATCTCGTGAATCGTCGTTAGTGAATCGTATTTCGAAAGAAAAAAGAAAGAAATAGATGATTGGAAAGAAAGGGATATATTAGAAAAAATCGATCACGAGTTTCATATACTTGCAAGCTTAATCAAAAAGATTAATTGACACCCCCAAAAAGGGGTGCTAGAATGAGAAAAAGAATCTTCGGGCTGCATTAAGACATATAAGATTTAGCTTGAACTAGAAGATTTTGTGAAGGTGAGGTGAAGGTTTTGAGCATTGAAGTAAGTATTATTATTCCTACTTATAATCGAAAAAATATACTCAAGCGCTCTTTGGGTTATCTTTTTGAACAAACTTACTCTGCTGCAAAATATGAGATAATAGTAGTAGATGATGGCTCAGTTGATGGAACTGCTGAAATGATTAAAACATTGAGACCACCTTGCATCCTCAGATATTTCAGGCAAGATAATAGAGGACCAGCTGCAGCAAGAAACCTAGGCATAAAGAACGCTAAAGGCCGAATCATAATTTTTTTAGATGATGATATCTTTGCCACTTCTTGCCTTATTGAAGAGCATATGAGCTACCATGACCGCTTTAGCAATGTATTTGTAACCGGTCACACCTTACTTTTGCCAGAACTTATTAAATCCTCTCTTTTTTTGCGTTGCGCAAGGAAGAGACATGAAAGACTTCCTTGGAATAGTGCTAATCCGGTTTTCTCTGAATTTCTTATAGGAAATAGCTCTGTTAAGAAAGAGAATTTTCTTGATATTGGTCTGCTTGACAAAGATCTTGGAAAATATGGCTGGGAAGATATAGAATGGGGATATCGAGCTCATAAGAAGGGTCTGCAATTAAAATTTAATCGTAATGCTATCGCCTACCACTATAAGAACCCTACCTTCGAAGAATCATGTCGCCTACACTGTCTAATGGGAAAATCAGCGGTAACTTTTTATAAAAAGCATCCAGATCTAACAATAGCGCTTCTGCTGGGAGTTCATCCACTGTTAGTCTTTGCTAAATCTATTCTATATAACAAACCTCTAGTAAAACTATGTCAGAAGATAATTCCTTATATTCAATCCAGGAAACTTTTTCCTATTCTATACTTCTGTTACAGCGTAGTTTTAGAATATTACTATTTTATAGGAATTAAAGAGGGTTTAGAAAAGGAAACGCGTTGATGGTTGATTTATCTGTCTCTATAGTTAATTATAACACTAAAGAATTCTTAAGAAAATGTTTGAAGTCTATATATGAGAATACACATAAGATAAGTTTTGAGGTATTTGTCGTCGATAACAATTCTAAAGATGGAAGTACAAAAATAGTTAAAAAAGAATTTCCTCAGGTTAATCTTATTGAAAATGAGATAAACGTGGGTTTTGCCAAAGCCAATAATCAAGCCATAAGAAAGAGTAGTAGCAGGTATATTTTACTATTAAATAGTGACACCATTATTTTGCCAAATAGCCTTGATATGATGAAAAGCTTTATGGATCATCATCCCCAAACAGGTGCCCTAGGATGTAAGCTACTTAACCCAGATATGACACTACAGCCATCTTGTCGGGAATTTCCAAGCTTTATGACCTTATTTTTCGAGTCAACTTTTCTTGACCAGCTATTTCCCTCAAACAAGATAATAGGACGCTACAAATTAAGTTCTTGGAACCACAACGAGACCAGAGAGGTTGATCAACCCATGGGAGCTTGTTTAATGGTAAGAAAGAAAACAGTAGATGAAATTGGTTTGTTGGATGAAGGATTCTATATGTTTTTTGAAGAAGTAGATTGGTGCTATAGAATAAAGAAGAGGGACTGGAAAATCTATTTCCTGCCAAAGGCAAAGGTAATTCATTATGGTGGGCGAAGTGTAGGAAAAATAAATTTCAAGATGTTTTTTAGTTGGCATAAAAGTAGATATAGATTTTTTAAAAAGAGATACCCAAAGGTCTCACCCCTCGTTTTAAAAACTATCTTGATTGGATGCACCCTCCTACAACCTATAATCATACTCACCGCTCTCTATGGAATCTGGAGACTGGTGATGTACGGGATATTTATTTTTCTAGGTAGCTAGTAATGAAAAATTCAGCCAAAGATATGCCACAATCCAAGGAAAATGTTTTTAGTAGGGACTGGTTTTTAATCTTTATTTTAATGGCTCTTTGTATATATCTTTTTGTCTTTAAACTTGGGGCATCGACCCTGTGGAATTTTGATGAACCGATATATGGTGAAGTGGCTAAGGAAATGTTAAAACTCGGTGACTGGATTACCCCTCATTTTAATTATCAGCCATGGTTTGATAAACCACCTTTGTATATGTGGCTTACAGCCCTCACTTTTCGATTCTTTGGCTGGAATGAATTTACTACTCGACTCTGGTCTGCTTTATTTGGCATAGGAGGAGTGATTGTTGTCTATTTTTTGGGTAAAAACATTTTCAATAAAAGAGTCGGTTTTCTGGGAGGGTTAGTCCTAGCTGCAAGTTTTCAGTATATTGTTCAATCGCGGCTGGCTTTACTTGACGTTCCCTTAAACTTTTTTATCAGCCTCTCACTTTTATTCTTTTACCTTGGTTACAAAAGAACCTCCAAGAAAAGAGTTTATTATCTATTATTTTTCGCTTCTATGGGTTTGGCAACATTAACTAAAGGTCCTATAGGAGCTCTTCTCCCTTGTTTAATCATTGGACTCTATTTACTATTAGCAAAAGAAATCAAAATATTGAAAGAAGTGGGGTTACTTGGAGGAGTTATTATCTATCTGGCAATCGCTGCTCCCTGGTATATTATTGAATTCCTCCTTTATGGAAAAGAATTTGTAAATAGCTTTTTTCTTCTGCGACATATTGCCAGATACCTCACTCCCTTTGAAGGCCACAGTGGACCAACCTATTACTATATTTTAGTTCTAATTATCGGCTTCCTTCCCTGGATTGGTTTTCTTCCCTATTCTTTTATCCATCTGGTGAGTTTAAAAAGTAAATGGCAAAGTATGGAAGGGAAAAAAACTCTTTTTATCTTACTCTGGCCAGCAGTAATTTTTATTTTTTTCTTCTTTGCCAGATCCAAGCTACCTGGCTATATCTTCCCACTTTATCCCCCCCTTGCTCTTTGCGTCGGTAAATTCTGGAGTGATTCCTTTACCAGGGTAGTTTCCCTGCGTAAGGGAACAATTCTATCTTTTCTTCTCTTTTTCATCTTTATCGTGCTCATAGCTTTGATTCTTGCTGCAATATTGATAGGTAAGATCAAACTTCCAGCTGAATACGATCAATGTGCTAGATCTCTCATTTTAATAACTGTTGGTTTAACAACAGGGACTTTTATTTCCTTCCTGGCATTCCTTAAAGGTAAACTTAGCACCTCCTTTGGGATAATAGTGGGGATGATGTGCTTTTCTACCTGGATGCTGGTAACATATACCCTTCCCAACACTGAAATATTTAAACCTACAAAATTTTTAGCTCATAAAATTACCTTGGTAATTCGGCCAGAAGAAAAAATAGGAAATTATCCGGCTTCTGATAGAATAGCTATGTCTTTTGACCCTAGTTTGATATATTATACTGACCATCCAGTAAAGGGGATCGACAATGAAGAAAGTTTACTTCATTTCTTGGATTCAAAGGAAAGAGTTTATTGCCTTATAGAGAAAAAAGATTACCTGGAGGTAAAAGAAAAATTAAGACAAATTCCTTTTTATATTTTAGCTGAAAGGGGTGGGAAAGTTCTTATTTCTAATAAAAAGATAAATAGATGAAGGAAAGCCTTTCAGTTTTCTTTCCTGTATTTAATGAGGAAGAAAACATTGAGTTAGTGGTAAAGTCAGCTCTGGAGTCTTTGCCCTCTCTTGTGAAATATTATGAAATTATCATTGTTGATGACGGCAGCCAGAATAAGACTGGTCAGATAAAGGAGGAACATTGGAAAAGCGAAAACCGATAGATAGACTAACTGAAAGCGGACTGCTTATCGTTGCTTTCTTTATTCCTCTCTGGGAGGCGATGATATATGTGGGTATACTTTTGGTTCTTATAGGTTGGATCTATAAACTAGTAAAGAAAAAATCAAAAGGTAGTTTTAGAACTCCTTTAGATCTCCCCATAATTATTTTTGCCATTATAGGATTTATCTCCACTTTCAATTCTCTTATTCCAAAACAGAGTTTAATGGCCATACCTATATTTGTTGTAGGTATCTTTTTGAGCTACTATCTGGTTCTCGGCAACATAACTGATAAGAAATTTCTGAAAAAGTTTATCCTGGCTATGATCCTGGGCGGAACTATAACTGCTTGTCTTGGCATCTTTCAGCATCTGATCTGGGGGGTAGAACGAAGTTACGCTACTTTAATTCATATCAATACTCTGGCTGGTTATCTTACTTTAATGATACCCATTGTTCTTTCCCTATTATTTTATGCTCCTAAAAGGAGCGAAAAAATATTGTTGACGTTTTCTCTTATAACTATGATTATATGCTTAATTTTCACCCGTTCCCGATCTGGTTGGCTAGCACTGGTTGGAGCTATGAGTTTTTTGGTAATAATAAAAAAGGAAAAAAGGCTTGCTATCGGTCTAACTTTAGTCATTATAGTAGTTGTTTCTCTCCTTATACCCTCAATCAAGGCACGACTTCGCATTACTTTTGATTTAACAGCCAACAAAGACAGGATATGTCTAGCAAAGAGTGCGCTTCAAATGATTAAAGACCATCCTTTAACCGGTATTGGGGTAAACACTTTTTACTATATCTATCCCCAATATCAATTGCCAGAAGAAAAGGTATCAGGTAGACCACATGCCCATAATGTTTTTCTCCAGATCGGAGCAGAGATGGGCTTATTTGCAATAATAATCTTTTTATGGCTCTTGGTAAGAGTTTTTAAAATAGGCTGGAAGACTTTAAGGAGAACGAAAGATGAGTATTTACGGACTCTCGTAATTGGATTGCTGGCAAGTTTGATAGCTTTTTTAATAAGTCAAGAATTTGATTTCATGTGGAGTAGACCTAATCTTTTTATCTTCTTTTGGATTCTACTTGCTATGTTCCTGGCTACAAGAAACATAGTTTTAAAGAATAAGGGGAACAGCTAAAATTGGACCTAAGTATCATAATTGTAAGCTATAACACCAAGGATCTTTTAAAGGAATGTTTAATCTCTATTTATAAGAATATTAGCCAGATTAAATTTGAAATTTTAGTGGTTGATAATAACTCCCGAGATGGAAGCCCCCTGATGGTGGAAAAGAAGTTTTCCAAGGTAAAATTAATCAAAAATAGAGAAAATAAGGGGTTCGCAGCCGCTAATAATATTGGCATAAAAAAGAGTAAAGGAAAATACCTCCTGCTTTTGAACAGCGATACTCTTGTATTACCAGATTCCTTAGAGGAAATGGTAAAATTTATGGACAGGACCCCTGAAGCAGGAGTTGTGGGAGGCAAACTTCTTAATCCTGACGGAAGTCTACAATCCTTTGGAAGAGGAAGAAGCCTAAAACAGTCTCGAGAGAGGGAAATTAAAGAGGTCACCTGGGTAGAGGGATCTTGTCTTATGGTAAGGCGAGAAGTGGTTAATAAGATTGGTTTGATGGATGAAAATTTCTTCTTTTACAGCGAAGATATGGATTGGTGCCGCCGAATTAGACTCGCCCGGTGGAAAATCTTTGTTCTCCCTCAGGCTAAAATTATCCACTATGGGGGAGGAAGTATTAAAAGAGGGGATAGTAAGATTATCAGCGAAGCCTACCAGAGCGGCTATTATTACGTCAAGAAGCACTTTGGTAAGTTCGCAGAGGCTATTTATAGAAATGTAGTTCTTATTGAAATCTCAGTGAAACTCCTTATATGGGTATTAGCCTACCTCGCTACTTTAGGGAAAAGACCCGACTTTGCCCAAAGAGTTATCATTTATGGAAAAGCTGCTAAGGCTAACTTGTGGAGGAAAAAATCATCTTGATCTAAATTGATAATTATATAACCTGGTATAGACCCCGCCTTTAGATAGAAGCTCTTGATGAGAGCCAACTTCCTCGATTTTCCTCTCATTGAGTACCACAATTCTATCTGCATGCTGGACAGTAGATAGCCGATGAGCAATAGTAATAGTACTCCTATCCTGCATCAACCGCTCCAGAGCCTGTTGAATTAGTAACTCGGCCTGGGCATCTACAGCAGAAGTAGCCTCATCGAAGATAAGGATGGGAGGGTCTTTTAAAATAGCTCTAGCAATAGCAATACGCTGCCTCTCTCCTCCTGAGAGTTTTAG
>DAOWIY010000088.1 GCA_030640665.1 Clostridia bacterium | reverse complement strand
TTAGAAAGAAAAAGATTAGTTAAAGGCAGGTTTATAGCGAGATTTCAAAAACTGGGGGAGGGCAAGGTGCCTCGGACAATTTTCTTCCGTCGCTGTATATAAGGCTTCTTCAGAAAATGTCTTTCGGCAACCGTACAATTGAACTCTCTCGTTCCAAAAGCTTTCTTTTGATTTTCAATCCCGGTGAATATCCGCCTAGAGATCCATTTTCTCTGATTACTCTATGGCAGGGAATAATGATAGGAAAGGGATTACGGGCTAAAGCCGCTCCCACAGCCCGGTATCCTTTAGTATGAATTTTTTCTGCTACCCATTTATAAGAACGAAGCTCTCCATAAGGAATCTTTCGAGTAAGTGTCCATACTTTTTTAGTAAAAGGAGAGCAGTTATCTAGCCTTAAAGGATAATCTGAAAAATCTATCTTTTCCCCACGCCAATAATTGATCAGGTCCTCCTGTAGACGTTCCAGGAGAGGAGAAGAAGAAACATTCACCTCAGAAACCGAGGAGGATTCTTTTTTATGAAAAAAAGAGACACCTACCAGTTTTCCACCCTCCGCTTCTGCTCGTACCCAGAAGGAGCCTAACTTTATTTCTCGTATCTCGTATTTTGCTGTTCGTATCTCGTCAATTAAGTTCATTGTTCTTCGCTATATACTATATACTAATGACTATATACTATTGAAATGCTCCAAAATTTTTCTGGCTCTTTTTTCTCCTATTCCGGGAATCTGTTTTAACCCCTCTATATCTTTATCCTTTATTAATCTGACTGATTTGAAATGGGTCAAAAGTAATTTTCTTGTTTTTCCCCCTATTCCAGGAATAGCATCCAAAGAAGAACTTCTAGCCTTCTTTCCCCTTCTTTTTCTGTGATAGGAGTGAGCAAATCGATGGGCCTCATCCCGTACTTCTTTTAAAAGTTTCAAAGCGGCTGAATCCTGTGGAATATCCAGAGGAAGAGATTTCTGGGGAAGGTAAACCTCTTCAAACTCCTTAGCTAATCCTACTAAAGGAATATGATCTAAGTTCAATTTCTTGGTTACCTTTAGACAGGAAGAAACCTGTCCCTTGCCTCCATCTACCAGAATAAGTTGAGGAAGAGGATGTTTTTCCTTTAGTGACCTACGATAGCGGCGATCAAGAACTTCGGAAAGCATAGCAAAATCATTTGCTCCTCTGACAGTTTTAATCTTAAATTTTCGATACTCTGATTTTTTTACTTTCCCTTTTTCAAAAACTACTACTGAACCGGCAGCCTCTTTTCCTTTAATGTTGGAGATATCAAATCCTTCAATGATTAGAGGTTTCTTCTTTAACTTCAGATATTCCCTAAGCTGAGCAAGTGCCTTTTCCTTATCCTTCTCTTTTTCTTGCTGCAAAATAAGATGAGCGTTTTTTTTCACTAACTGCATCAGTTTTAACTTCTCTCCTCTTTTGGGAACTCTTAGTTTAACCTTGCTTCCTTGTTTTTCAGAAAGCCATCTCTTGATACTCGTGGATTCGGTAGGCTCATTTTGAAGTATTATCTGGGGAGGAACAAAGGAGACCCTGGCATAGTATTGTTTGAGAAAAAAGGTCATTATCTCTTTTTCTCTATTCTCTCCTTCTACCTTAAGTAAAAAATGTTTCTTATTTATAACTTTTCCCTCTCGAATAAGGAAAACTACCACGCAGGCCTCTTCTCCATCAGAGGCTATAGCGATCAAATCCCTATCCTCTCGAGAGAAGAAGGTCACCTTTTGAGTTTGACTAATTCTATGAATAGCCCTGATGCAGTCTCTTAGTTTAGCTGCTCTTTCAAATTTTTCACTGCGAGAGACCTCCTCCATTTCCCTTCCCAAGCGTCGAAGTAAAGTCCCATAATGTCCTCGAAGAAAAAGGACAGCTCCCTTAACTAAGGAAGAATATTCTTTCTTAGTGATTTTTCCCACACAGGGAGCACTACACTCTTTCATGTGATAGTTAAGGCAGGGCCTGGATCTGAGTTTAAACTTCTCCTTACATCTACGCAAAGGAAAAAGGCGATGAATCAAAAGTAAAATTTTCTTAGCTGCCTTCACATTGGTATAGGGGCCAAAATAAAGACCTCCATCTTCTTTGGGATTTCGGGTTAAGAAAAGACGTGGAAAGGACTCAAAAGTACTAACCTTAATGTAGGGGTAAGATTTATCGTCTCTAAGTTGAACATTGTAGCGAGGATGATGATGTTTTATTAAATTAGACTCTAACAGAAAAGCCTCAGCTTCTGAATCAGTGATTGTCCACTCCAAATCTTTTATTTGGCAGATAAGAGACTCTATTCTGGGAGAGAAATTTGCCCCTTGAAAATAAGAACGTACTCTTTTCTTTAAGGAAAGAGCTTTGCCTACATAGAGTATATTTTCTTCTTTATCTTTTAAAAGATAGACTCCTGGTTTATCTGGCAGACGATTTAGTTTTTTTTCTATTTCCAAAGCATTTCTCCGCTATTTTTGAGGGGAGAACACTTCGCATTTTGCCCCAATGGTTTTCACTTTTCCTGCAGAAAAAGTGAGTCTGAGATTCTGGTGTCTGGATTGGAGTGATACTCCGCATTCTCCCCTCAATGGCTTTCATCTGCTCTCCTAAGAAAGGTCAGAATCGTATCTCCATATTTTCTCTGTTTAATTATCTTCATATTTTTTCGAGTAAAGTTGACATTCTCATTGGGTGAGTGCTGAACTATAATCTCCGTTTTTTCTATATTTACTGCTTCAACTATATCTAATGTTTTATCCTGCATCTCTCTGTAATAAGGAGGAGCAATAAAGATAAAATCAAATTTTTCTCTTTTTAATAGAAAAGAAAGGAAGGTAAGGACATCTTTACGCCAAATTTTCGATTGAGAAAAAAGTCTGCAGGAAGTAAGGTTTTCTTCTATTATTTTTACTGAAAGAATCTTTTTTTCTACGAAAACTACTCTTTTTGCTCCTCTACTCAAAGCCTCAATTCCTACCGCTCCTGAACCTGCATAAAGGTCCAGAAAACTAGCCTCTCTAATTTCATCACCTATGATGTCAAAAAGAGATTTTCTCAGACGAGAAAGAAGAGGGCGAGTAGAGCTATTCCTTCGAGTTTTTATCTTCCTTCCTCTAAGCATCCCTCCTGTAATTCTCATTGTTTTTCAAAGTCCGTCATTAACTTGGGAGTTCTTTCAAATACCTCACAAAAGGAATTCACAAAAAGAGTCTTTACTCTATCCATTTTTACCTTTGAAGAAAGAACCTCAGTTAGAGAAGTGACTTTTTTCTCTTGTAAGCCGCAAGAGTTAATCAAAGAAAAGTAAGAAAGGTCTGTAGTAACATTTAAGGCTAATCCGTGGTAGGTTACCCACCTTTTCACTCCTATTCCAATACTGGCTATCTTCTCCTCCCCTATCCACACTCCAGTATATCCTTTTTTACATTCTCCCCTCACCCCCAGCCTCGCTAAAGACTTTATTATCGCCTCTTCTAAGCTCCTTATATACCAGTGAATATCTCTTTTATCAAGGGTAAGGTTCAATATAGGGTAAACAACCAGTTGCCCTGGCCCGTGGAAGGTGACTTTTCCTCCTCTGTCTACGCGGAAAACGGTAATTTTCTTCTGGGAAAGGTATTCAGGTGAGACTAGTACTTCTTCTTTTTTCCCTCGTCTCCCCAGAGTAATCACAGGAAAATGTTCTACAAGAATTAAAATATCTTTTATCTCGCCAGATATTCTCTTTTTGACCAATCTACTTTGTAAAGCCCAAACTTCCTGGTAATCTTTCAATCCTAAGTCTAATATCCGTATCTCGTTAAAAGCCTTCTCCCATGCCAAAGTAAAATCTTGCCTCCCCATCTTCCCCTATCCCATACTCTAACCTAAGGGGTGCGATAACAGTTTTAATTCTTATCCCAACTCCCCAACCCATCTTAAAGTTTTCCATTGAAGAATTTCCACTCCACGCTTTTCCAGCATCAACAAATAAGAATCCTAAAAAATTCTTATCTAGAGGGAACCTTAACTCTAAACTTCCCAAAAGCACCTTATCTCCTCTGAACTCGTTTTCCTCATATCCTCGCAGGGTCTCTATACCTCCTATATAGAACTTCTCATCAGGAAATAGATCCAGATTTTCTCCCCAATTTACCCGCAGACGGTAGGCAACAATGGGTGATTTCCAGAATTCACCCTTGCGTAGGTATCCTCGCCATTCCCCTCTATATTTGGTAAAGGTAGACTCCTTTCTTTCTGTTATTTCTGCAGAAACAAAACTGTAAGATCCTTTATAAGAATTAAAAGCCTCATCTCTGGTTTGGGTATTTCTATCTAAAGAAGATTCTAAACTGTAGGAAGGAAAATCTCCTTCCTCAATATCTGGTGGCATATTTTCACCTTCTACACCCGCAATTTTTATCTCTTCTTTTTTTAAGCTAATATCTATTCGGCTAAACTTCCACAAAGGTCTTCCTAGCTTTAGTCCCCCTCCTACAGTCTCTTTCTTGTAACCCCCGTCGTCCTGGCTATATTTATCTTCTTTCTTATAAAGAGAAGCTTCCAGGTAAATAGAGGTATCTCTCCACCATCTATCCAGATAGGTTATATTATATTGGCTTTTTCTTTGACCAAGCTCCCCCTCTATTCCTATTCTTTTTCCCTGTCCCCATAAATTATCCTTAAGAAGTTGAATACTTCCCTGGAGCCCAGAAGCAGTCCCGTAGCCTGCTCCTATATAAAATTGCCCTCTCCGCTCAGTCTCTTCTACTTTGATTAACAAATCTAGGAGAGAGGAAGAAGGAGTAGGTATGAGTTCGACTTCTACGTTTTCAAAAAAGCCCAGATTATAAAGCTTGCGCACCCCTTCTCTGATCTTCTCTACATTAAAAATATCCCCCTCCTTAATGAGCAAAGTATGTCTGAATACTCTCGGTTTGGAAAGTCTGTTCCCCTCTATTATAATCTTTCCCACGCGTGCCTGGGGCCCCTCGTTTATTTGAAGTACAATACTTACTTTGCCTTTTTCTTTATCAAATTCTAAATTTGCTTCGATTTTTTGATAGAGATAACCCCTCTCTTCATATTTACTCTGGATGGAACTTATACTATCCTCAAGATAATCCGGCTTAAAAACCTCTCCCTTTTGGGGTTTGAATTGAGATAAAATCTCAGAGGTAGAAAAAACTTCATTTCCTCTTACTTCAAGCTCCGAGACAAAAAACTTTTTTCCTTCCACTATTTCAAGAAAGACTCTTACCCATTTTGTCTTTTCCTCTGTAAAGAACTCAAAACGCGGCTTCTTAAAGTAAGCCTCGTGATAGCCGTATTTTTGATAGAGACTCTTGATTTTTTCCAGGTCATCTTCCAGGGTTTTTTCATTAAAGAAACGTCCAAAAAGAAACGTTCTCCACTTTGATTCCACAAGGATAAGGGAATTAATCTTAGAGCTGGAAAAAAGAGAATTTCCCTCGATTTCTACCTCCTTTACTTTCACTTTTTCCCCTTTTAGGATTTTAATTATAACCTTATAACTATTTTTTTCCAAGCTAACATAAAAGATATCTATAGAAGCAGAAAAAAATCCTTTTTTGTGATAAAACTGAAGAATTTTCTCTCGAGTCTCTTTTGTCTTATTGAAATTCCACAGCTCTCCTTCTTTGAAAGTAACAAGCTTCTTTACTTTAGATATTTCTTTACTCTCTATCCCCTCGAATTCAATCTCGGTAATTTGGCCATTTTCTTTAACCTGAAAAATAAGTACTACTCCATCCTCTGTCTCTTTTTTTAAAACCGAAAGAGAAGAAAAAACCCCTATCTCATAGATAGCCTGCATATCCTCTCTTATTTTCTCCTCTGAGAGAGACTCGCCCACCTTGCTTTTGATTAGCTTCCTGATCTCCTCTTCCTCTACATATTGGTTTCCTTCAATTTGAATTTCCTTAATGATAAGAGAGGTTTGAGCTTCCAATTTCGGCAGGAAAATAAAAGTAAATAGAAGGAGTAAACTTATCTTAAATACTAACCTAAGAAAAACCCCCTCTTTAAGGGGGTGATAGAAATCATTTCTTTTCATCATTTACCATCCCACAATTAACTTGAATTCAGTAATAAGCTCTAGAGCGCGTCGAGCATGTCTTTAGTAGCGGTGCCCTTTATGGCTAAAGAAGATAATTAGTGAATTAGTTAATTGAGAGATTAGCGTGAGAAGCGTAGGATTGAGGAAAAAGAGAGTTGGAGTTGCTAATCAACCAATCTCTAATCAGCTAATTAACTGAAAAGCCGGTGTTAGATCTAAATCTGACCACTACCCCCTCTCCTTAATCCTCTCCCCCTGGGGGAGAGGATTAAGGAGAGGGACACGATATACTATATACTGATTTTTAAGATTTGACTTTATTCTTTCCTTTTTTTTTACGGAAAATAATATTTCCGTCTTTTATCTTTACCACTATACTATCCCCTTCCTTGAACTTACCCTCAAGGATCTCTTCTGAAAGAGGATTCTCGATTAACCTCTGGATAGCTCGACGCAGAGGCCTCGCTCCAAAATCAGGATCATATCCTTCTTGAGCAATCAAGTTCTTTGCTTCCTCGCTAACTTCTATACTTATTTCTTTTTCTTTTAGAAGCTCTTTTTTCTCGGCTATGAGCAAATCAATAATCTTCTTTATTTCCTCTCGGGTTAAGGCACGAAAAACAATTACCTCATCTAATCTATTTAAAAACTCAGGGCGGAAGCTGCGTTTTAACTCAGAGGTAACTATATTTTTCATCTCCTCGTAAGATAATTTCCCTTCTTTCTCTGTACGAAATCCTAAATCAGACCCACTGGCAATTTGCTCTGTTCCTACGTTAGAGGTCATGATCAGCACTATATTTCTAAAATCTACTACATGCCCCAGATTATCAGAAAGTCTTCCATCTTCCATAATCTGAAGAAGAATGTTGAAGACATCTGGATGAGCCTTTTCTATCTCATCTAAGCAAATCACCGAGTAGGGGCGTCGTCTTACCTTCTCGGTCAATTCTCCTCCTTCCTCATATCCTACATACCCAGGAGGAGCACCAATAAGACGGGAAACAGTAAATTTTTCCATATACTCAGACATATTTAAGGTTACCATAGCCTCCTCATCTCCAAAAAGAAACTCAGCTAAGCTGCGAGCTAGCTCAGTCTTACCTACCCCGGTAGGACCAATGAAGAAAAAAACCCCGATAGGCCGTCTGATATTCTTCACTCCAGCTTGAGCGCGGCGAATAGATTGAGATATTGTCTTTATAGCCTCTTCTTGACCAATTACCCTCTGGTGAAGAACTTCTTCCATCCTCAAGAGTCTTTTTAATTCGGCTTCAGTCAAATCCTGCAGAGGAATATTGGTCCAGCTAGAGACAATGTAAGCTGCATCTTTCTCGGTCACCTCTTCCTTTTTTCCCTTCTTGTCTTTTTGCACCTTCCATTGAGTATTCTCTTTACTCAAAGACTCCTTTAAGGTTTTCTCTTTATCTCTTAAATTTGCTGCTTTCTCAAACTCCTGTGCCTTTACCGCTTCCTCTTTTTCCTTTCGGAGCTGTTCTAGACCTTGCTCTATTTTCTTAAGTTCTTTAGGGCGGGTACTGGTTTGTAGTCTCACGCGAGCTGCAGCTTCATCTATTACGTCGATAGCCTTATCCGGTAAGTAGCGATCCTGAATATATCTATTGGAAAGCCTGGCTGCAACTACTAGAGCCTCGTCTGTTATTTTTACTCGATGGAAGGCCTCGTATTTATCCCGCAATCCTTTTAGAATCTCGATGGTCTCCTTTACTGTAGGTTCATTTACCATTACTGTTTGAAATCTTCTCTCTAAAGCCTCATCTCTTTCGATATATTTTCTATACTCATTCAGAGTAGTCGCCCCTATGCACTGAAGTTCTCCTCTGGCTAGAGCAGGTTTTAAGATATTGGAGGCATCTATAGCTCCCTCAGCTGCCCCTGCTCCCACCATAGTATGAACCTCATCAATGAAGAGAATGATATTTTTTGCCTTTCTGATTTCATTTATTATCCTCTCCATTCTCTTTTCAAATTCTCCCCGATATTTAGTTCCGGCCACTATTCCCCCCAGTTCAATAGTTACCAATCTTTTATCAAGCAGAGTCTCGGGTAGGGATCCAGAAACAATCTTTTGAGCTAATCCCTCGGCAATAGCTGTTTTGCCCACGCCGGCTTCCCCTATAAGAACAGGGTTATTCTTTGTTCGGCGTGAAAGTATCTGGATTACCCGCTCAATTTCCTTTTCCCTTCCTATTACTGGATCAAGTTCTCCTCTTCTAGCTAATTGGGTAAGATCACGTCCAAATCTATCCAAAGTAGGAGTCTGGCTAGGTTTAGCTACCTGTTCAGAAGGAACTTTAGTTCCAAGGAGATTAGAAACTTCCTTCCTTACCTTTTTTAAATCAACACCCAGGCTGGTAAGAACTTGGGCAGCCACTCCCTCTCCTTCCTTGATCAATCCCAAAAGAAGATGTTCGGTTCCAATGTAGTTATACCCCAAGTTTCTTGCCTCTGCTACAGCTAGCTCTAATACCTTTTTAGCCCGAGGGGTAAAAGGAATCTGACCAAGAAACAAGGTTCCTCCCCCTCTCCCAACTGCTTTTTCTACTTCTACTCGAATTTGAACCAAATCTATTCCTAAGTTTTGTAGAGCTGTAGCTCCTATTCCTTCACCTTCTCGAATAAGCCCGAGAAGGATATGTTCTGTTCCCAGATAATCATGGTCTAATCTTCTAGCTTCCTCCCTGGCTAATAAAATCACTCGTCTTGCTCGCTCAGTAAATCTATTAAACATAGCTTTTCACCTCTTTTCAACTACCTTTTTTCCTATGGTAATATAATAAAAATGGGGTTTTTGTCAAGAAGAGCTAATTTTTATAATGTTAGTTCGTTCGGGATTAAGGGAGAGATAACGAATAGGTACTTCTCCTATATCTTCGATCTTTCTTAAATAGAGCTGTGCTCTATAGGGGAGGTCTTTATAAGCACTTAGATTAGAAATATTTTCCTTCCATCCCTCCATTTCTTCATAAATAGGCTGACATTCTTCCCACTGGTTCAGCTGAAAGAGGAAGTTTTTGACAATTTTCCCCTTATATTTGTAAGCTATACAAATTTTAATTTTATCCAATTTATCCAGAATATCTAGTTTGGTTAATACAAGCTCGTCTAATCCATTTACTCTAACTGCGTATCTAAGAACGACTCCGTCAAGCCAACCACATCTTCTTGGTCTTCCCGTAGTAGCTCCGTACTCCTGCCCTTCCTCTTTAAGTATTTTTCCAATTTTCCCCTTTATCTCTGTGGGAAAAGGACCCTTCCCCACCCGAGTAGTATAGGCTTTAGTTACCCCCAAGACTTTATCTATATACTTAGGACCTATTCCTGTACCAATGCAGGCACCAGCAGCAATTGTACTAGAGGAGGTTACAAAGGGATAGGTTCCATGGTCAATATCCAGTAAGGTGCCTTGCGCTCCTTCAAAAAGAATATTTTTACCTTTTTCCATCAATTGATGAATGAGAAGTGAGGTGTCGGTAATGTATTTTCTTAATTTCCTACCATATTCTAAATATTGTTTGAGAACGTCTTCCTCGGAAAAATCTAGTTCATAGGAACTTTTCCAGAACGCCAGGTTCATCTTTAATTTCTCAGCTAGAATTTCTTTATTTAAAAGATCTCCTATTTTTATTCCTCTTCTGGCTGTCTTATCTACATAGGCAGGCCCAATTCCTCTTTTGGTAGTTCCTATCTTTCGCTTACCCCTTCTCTTTTCCTCTATCTCCTCTATTTTTCTATGATAAGGCATAACTACATGGGCACCACTGGAAAGGTAAAGATTCTTAAGTAAAATTTTCTTTGACCGAAGAGTTTTCATCTCCATAAGTAACTCTCGAGGGTCAACTACTAATCCATTTCCAATGATACACTTTGTACCCAAATGAAGAACGCCACAAGGAACAAGATGAAAGATAAATTTGTTGCCATTGACTATTACTGTATGTCCAGCATTACTTCCCCCTTGAAACCTCACTACTACATCTGCCTCTTGGGCTAAAAAATCAACAACTCTAGCTTTTCCTTCATCTCCCCATTGTGTTCCTATCACTATTGTATTCAAGTCTTACTCCTTTTACTCAACTTCTCTAAATTCTCTAGGCTCAAAAGATGCATATTCACTCAAGAAAACTAAATCTATTTTACCTATAGGTCCACGACGCTGTTTATTAATGATAAGTTCAGCCGCACCTTCATCCTCAGGTTTTCTTGAATAATAGAACTCACGATATAAGGAAATTACCAGGTCCGCATCCTGTTCAATGGCCCCTGATTCACGCAAATCTGAAAGGCGAGGACGTTTATCCTCCTCCCCTCTTTTTTCTACAGCTCTGCTTAACTGGGATATTGCCACTACCGCTATATCAAGCTCCTTGGCCAGACCTTTTAAGGAGCGAGAGATCTCAGTGATTTGCTGCTGTCTACTCTCTATTCTCCTATCTCCAGGCATTAATTGCAAGTAATCGACTATAGCCATTTTCATATCATGCTCAGCTTTTAATTGACGAGCCTTAGCTCTGAGCTCCAACACCCCCATATTAGGGGTGTCATCAATATAGATAGAAGATTCAGCTAAAGCACTAGCTGCATCAGTAAGGGCAGACCAATCATCTTCAGAAAGGAATCCTGTCCGTAGCTTCTGGCTGTTTACTCTTGCCCTGGAGCAAAGCATATGTTCTACAATTTGCTCCTTTGCACTCTCGAGACTAAATATTACTAAAGGAATGCGAGTCTCTACACCAACATATTGGGCAATGTTTAAAACAAAGGAGGTTTTGCCCATAGAGGGGCGCCCAGCAATGACTATTAAATCAGAAGGTTGAAAGCCCGCAGTTAATCTGTCTAGTTGACGAAATCCTGTGGGGATGCCGGTAATGTGTTCTTTCTTCTCATAGAGTGCCTCTATGTGCTCAAAGGTATCGGTTAGAACTTCTTTTATGTGAACAAAAGGAGTTTTAACCCTCTTCCGTGTTATATCAAAAATAAGACTCTGCGCCTTATCTAGTATAATATCTAAATCTTGAGAGGAATCGTATGAGAGGGAAGTAATGGAAGCCGCTGTGTTTAGCAGGTTCCGCAAAATATATTTTTCTCGGACAATCTGAGCATAATAACCTACATTTGCTGTTGTAGGAACAGAATTGACTAAATCAGCCAAATATCCTGCTCCCCCTACTTCTTTTAATTTGTTCCCTTTGCGAAATTTTTCTCTGAGAGTAACTAAATCTACCGGTTTATTCTCATTAAAAAGACTAACTATCCCTTTATGGATTAGAGAATGTACCTGAGAATAAAAATTATCTGGAGTTGTTATTATTTGCAGCACCTTAGGAATGGCTTCCTTTTCCAAAAGCATCGCTCCCAGCACCGAACGTTCCGCTTCTAGATTTTGAGGGGGAAGCCTTTCTATATCCTCAATAGAATTTCTTTCATTCGCCATTTTTAAATCCGTATCAATTTTGCTTCTAGCACTTCCTCTATTTTCTCTAGTTCTTTCATCGCTTTCTGAGAAGGAGAGCTATCCAGAATATAAACAGAAACATTCTTGCCTCTGGGAGCGTTTCTACCCATTTGCAGCCCTCCTATATTGATATTATATTTTCCTAAGGTAGTAGCTATTTTGCCTACTGCTCCGGGCTTATCCACATTAGCACAAATTAAGAGGTGTCCCTCTGGAACAAAATCTAGAGAATAATCATCTATGCGCACTATATAAGGAATCTTCTCAAAAATTGTACCATCAATTCTCCTTTCTTGCTCGTCTGTAGTTAATTTTACTGAGATAAGGTTTGTGAATCTTTCCTCATTAGAAGTCTTCATTTCGGTTACTTCGATTACCTTGAGTCCTCTTTCTTTAGCCAGAAAATAAGCATTTACATAATTAACCGTTTCATAAACAGAACTTAAAAAACCTTTAATTAAGGCTGTAGTAAGAGGTCTTCTATCTTCGATATCGGCAAGTCGACCACTATAAACAACTTTCATTTCCCTAGGATGTCCCTCAATCAACTGGGCTTCCAGATTTCCTATTTTCTCAGCCAGATTAAGATAGGGAGTAATTTTTTTCTGTACTTGAGGAGAAAAAGTAAAGATATTAACCGCATTTCTTATTCCTCTTTCCTTAAGAGCATCTATGATTTGCAGGACTATATCTACAGCTACTCTCTTCTGGGCTTCTCGGGTAGAAGCTCCTAAATGGGGAGTGAGAACCACTGAATTCAACTCCAATAAAGGACTGTCAAAAGGCTTTCCCTCTTCGAAAACATCTAAGGCAGCCCCAGCAAGTTTTCCAGCCTTAAGAGCTTCATAAAGGGCATCTTCTTGAACAATCCCTCCCCGCGCACAATTAATTATTCTTGCCTCTTTTTTCATTAAGGCAATTTCTTTTTCCCCAATCATGCCTTTGGTCTGGAAGGTAAGAGGAGTGTGCAGGGTAAGGTAATCTACTTGAGGTAAAAGCTTCTCTAAATCAAAAAGGACAACTCCCATCTCTTCTGCTTTTTCTCGAGAGATAAAAGGGTCATAGGCTATTACTTTCATTTTTAAACCCTGAGCTCTCTTAGCTACCTCACTTCCAATCTTACCTAATCCTACTATGCCCAGAGTTTTTCCATACACCTCCGTCCCCATAAATTTCTTTCGATTCCATTTCCCTTCTCTTAAAGCCATATAAGCCTGGGGAATATTACGAGAAAGAGCAAGGATCATGGAAATGGTATGCTCGGCAGCAGAAATGGTATTTCCTTCCGGAGCATTCATCACTATAATACCCTTTTTGGTAGCCGCTTCTACATCTATATTATCTACGCCTGTGCCCGCTCTTCCAATCACTTTAAGGCGAGTAGCTGCCTTTATTACCTTTCTAGTTACCTTGGTTTCACTCCTTATAATTAAGGCATCATAGGAAGAGATGGTTTTGACCAACTCTTCTTCTCCTAAACCTGTAATCTCAGTTACTTTAAAGTCGTCATTTTCTTTTAATTTTTCTATTCCCTCTTTTGCCAGAGGATCGCTTATTAAAATCTTCACCTTCACCTCCCTAAAATTTCCTCGGCACTGGCTAGCCCTTTTCCTAACTTTATAGGATAACCCAATTCTGACAGACCCATCTCCAGACTGGATAAAACCACTATCATATCACTTGCATCCATCCATCCAAGATGGGCAATACGGATAATCTTTCCTGCCAACTCCGCCTGTCCCCCTGCTACCTCTACTCCATATCCATC
>DAOWIY010000010.1 GCA_030640665.1 Clostridia bacterium | reverse complement strand
TAGAAACTATCGATTTCATCTTTTTCCCTTTCTTATTTAGAACAGCACATTAAAATCATGGCTCTAGCATGTTAAACCCTGTTGCTGAGTCTTTTTCAACATATTCGGTTGCCTTATACGTTTTACACCCCCTGTTTGGACTTATTCCTTCGTTTGCAAAACAACTCGAAACCACGTCCTTTTACCAACTTTTAATATTGCTTGATTTCCAATTGACACATTAGTGTTTGAGTCACATTCCTTATTTCCATCAATACTTACCGCACCTTGCTGAATTAACCGACGCAATTCCGAATTTGATTTCTTAAAAGGGTCATAGCACTGCCTGAGAAGGTCAAAAACCGTACAATTGCTATTCTTTATACTGACAGTAGGTATGTCCTTTGGGACCTTCTTCTGAGAAAAAGTTCTTACAAACCAGTTGCGTTTCTCTTGGGCTATCTTTTTGCCATGGTATCTTTTAACTATCGTTTCTGCTAGACGGTACTTACATTCCATTGGATTAGTTGAGATATTCTCACCTATTTCTTTGATCTGTGCCTCATCAAGGTCAGTATAAACTTCAAAATACTCCATAAGAAGTCTATCAGGAATCCTCATTGCCCGACCGAATTTATCACGAGGGGAATGTCCCAGTCCAATGTAATTGTCAAGACTCTTTCTCTGTTTTTCTTTCCCATCAATGCCTGGCGTAATTTTGGTAGTAATGATAATCTGGGGAGATTGGCCAAACTTTTCTTGATAAAACCTTCCTATCATCTCATTGAAAAGCTGATCTGTTCCTATGATTGTTATGTCGGATTTGAGGGCGACAGAATCGTATCCCTGGATAATGGGATAAATCATCTCGTGCATATATATCTCAGAACCTGTTTGGATTCTTCTCTGAAACATGTCTCTTGAAATTAATCTGGAATGAGTAATCATTGATAAAAGGGATACAAATTTTCCAGTTGGCATTGAATCCATCCATTCCGAATTTCTTCGGACCTCAAATACTGCAGGATCGGTAAGTAGAACCATGGAAACCTGTTTGATAAACTCCTTGGCGTTCTTTTCAATTTCTTCTTGTTTAAATAAAGGTCTCAGTTGTGATTCACCTGTAGGATCACCGATTCGCGTGGTAAAATCGCCAATCAGGAAAATTACCTTGTGACCATATTCCTGCAACTTGCGCATCATCCACAGGTTTACTGCATGTCCAATATGTAATTGTGGCGCTGTAACATCGACACCATATTTAATTATCATTGGCCTGGGATCATTTAATCGGGTTTTGAGTTGTTCCAGAGTAAATACCTCATCAGTAGTCCGTTTAAAAGAATTCAGTATTTCTTTGATATTGTTCTTCATAGACATTTGTATTTCTCCGTTTTTTTACAGATTTTATTAAAAGCGCGATTTCGGACGATGGTTTATATGTATCTGAAGTCACCGAACACAATGAGTTGATTTGGGCAAGCATAGCAAATTGCAAACATGTTATACACCGTCTCTCTTCAGTCGCTTGAAGTAGATGATCTCAGGATCGCCTTCATCTAGATTTTCAATATACCCACTTCTCACAAAGCCAAGGGCCTCACATACCCGCTGCATAATGACGTTCGACTCATTCGTGGATATGAAGAGCTTTTCCGTCGGACAGATCGATTCGATATGACGGATAAGAGCCGTGGCAACACCTCGCCTCCGATAATCGCGGTGTACAATCAGGAGCGAGATAAAGCTCTGTCCATAGAATGATTGTTCCAACACTGCGAAACCAACCCGAACATCTCCGATCCTGGCAATCAAGCATTGAGCAGCCTTGATTGCATTGGCAAGGAAATTTTGTCTGCTAGAATCACCCAAAACCATCCTATCAAGGGCGCAAGCATGCTCAAAGTCATCCCCTGTAGCTTTCTCGATGATAATCATCGGCCTCTTACTTCTTCCAGACATATATTCGACTACCTCCTTAAGGTTCTTTTGAAGCTCATCCGCCTTAGAGGAATAAGCCACAAATACGCTCTCTTATAAACTCGGCATATATCTAATCAACGATGAGCTCATCTAAGGCCCGCTTTGGTACGTGGTGCAGGCCTCCACTGTCACGCCAGTACTTGATGTCTCTGGTAGATCCAACTGTCTCGATTACTACTTTCTCCTTGGGCTTGCCAAGAGCGAGGACAAGAAGTATCTCATAGCGGGATGGTGTATCCAGAGCTTTGCGGAGTCCCTGCCTCTTTATTGAACCAATAATACAGCCACCTAATCCCTTTTCTGTTGCACCCAGAAGAATGCTTTGAGCTGCTATTCCATGGTCACAGCCAAAAGAGTGAGTTATCTCTTTGTCCCCAAGTATAATGATATACGCAGATGGTCTCTCTCCTTCGCATGGACCAGACCAGTCTTTGAG
Source organism: Clostridia bacterium (assembly GCA_030640665.1). Taxonomy (GTDB): domain Bacteria; phylum Aerophobota; class Aerophobia; order Aerophobales; family AE-B3A; genus JAUWRC01. The sequence continues at coordinate 5,580 of DAOWIY010000010.1, read as the reverse complement.
ATAACCAGCCCAAGCAAGGTGTGGAAATATCAAAGCATTCTTTTGAGGATCAGAGGAAAGGATATATTTTAGCGGTTGCAAATTGCCTGCCGATGAAGAGAGCCTCGCAAGGTCAACAAGCTCTCTCAATGTCTCAAGTTTTATGGAAACTTCCTCATAAAATCGCCGATAACTCCTGTTCTTTATTATTGAATCTCTTATCATTTTACCGCACTCCCCGGACAAATTAATCTCATTTTACACTTTGCCCAAGACGAATTCTTCCACTCATAATCCTTTTATTAAGTTTCTCTTGCGGAATCTATTTGATAAAAATATGAATACTCCCATTTTTATTTTCGCTTTGATTGGATTTTTCTTTATATTAACTCCATCTGCCAGGGGGCTTCCACAATTATCTCTGGCTGCTCATAATCCTTTGCCTCATACAGCTCCAGCTTTCCTGTTACTCTGATTACTCTCCTCTTCAAGGAGGATATGTCAATATCCGATTGGGGAAAATCGGCTGCTAACTCGTCAGAGTAGATCACGGCCGTAAAGTGACCTTTATAATCCTCCCTTGAATTTAAGAAGACAATCCCTTTGGTAATCCCGATCCTGGCGACCTTAAACTGGACTGTAACTATCTTCCCTAGGTATTGTTCAATGTTATCCTCCACCTCATCGGAGTTCAGGATTTCTTCTATCCGGCAAGCGCTCCAAAGACCTTTCTTCTCTTGCCAGGCTTCTTTGGCAAACCCCTTAAATCTCTGTCTATATTTATAATTCGGGGGAATGGTCATCAGAATACCATATCCCTCGGATAAAAGCTTTTCATTTACCATCAAACTACCCTCGGGATCCAGATAGACATATGCCAATAACCGCCCAGATTTATCCCTTTCCTCAATGTCTCCCTCGAGCCAGACCTTAATATCTTCCTTGTCCTTTTTAGACCAGCCCAGGAGCTCCTTATTATATTCGGTAGCTTCTGGCCCGCAACATTCCTCACCTTCGGGCGTATCTATACCAATATACCTGACCTCTTCCTCGATCCAGCCCACCTTAATTACGATAGTGTCACCATCTATTACTTCGATAACTGTTGCCTCCATCAATTCCGCCGTCGGTTTATAAGCTCCTGATTCAGCTACAGTTAGACTGAATAAAACCGCCAACAGCAGAACCCCGACCAGCAAAGATTTCGCCATTCTCATAGTCATCCCCCTTATCTTTGACAGTACCTATGAATTTTCCTTAAGTCTCTCAACCAGTGCTTGGCTACTCAGTAAAAGATACCTTTTGTTCCGTTTAAATACTTCTCACCTCAGCAATTCAGCTAACAGACCAGAACAACTTAGGTTAAGAAAATATGCTTTGGACTTCGATGTAGCTGACTTTACCCTTCTCTACATCTTCTTTCAAAAGGTCCCTAATTTCATCTTTTGCTGTGAAATAGAGGATTTGCCAGCCTGATTCTGAAATCTTTTTTAGTATATCCATTTGCTTTGCCAGCCTTTCCTTATCCGCCTTTATAAATGGGTCGTCCATAATAAAAAAGCCTTTTTCTCCTTTTAAAATCTTTTCTCCCAGAGCCAGTCGAATAGATAGATAAAGCTGGTCGTAAGCACCACCTGAGAGTTTATCTGCATCCAGAACATCTCCATTTTTAAGCCTGACTTGAATTTTCTTTTCAGTGGTATATTCTACTTCTTCATAAATGCCATCTGTTATTTTTTGAAAATACTCTGAAACACGCGCTTCTTTACCAAAAAGGTCTGCAACCTTTTCCTCTTCTTCGGCTCTAATTTCTTCAAAAATCTTCATAACTTCTAAGACATTATCCTTTTTACTTTCAATTTCTTCTATGAAATCTTTTAGTTTTCTCTGGGCAGCATTTAACTCTATAGATGTAGTGCAATAGAGGTAGTCTTCTTCTAATCGTAGAATTTCATTTGCTTCTCTTTCTATTTCCCTTAACTCTTCTCTAAAACCAGCCATTTTCCCTTTTATCTTTTCTTCTTTGGCTAAAAGCCCTTCTTTTCTCTTTTTTAATTCTGAGACAACCTTCTCGCTATATTCTATCCCTTTAGCCTTATTCTTAAATTCTTCAAATTCACCAATTTCTTTTTGCCAATAGGAGAGCTTTTTCCCTAATTCTTTGCCTCCCGAACCAAAATGACTTTCCAATAGAGTAATCTCTTCATCCCGCAATTTCTGGTTTCTCTGTTTTAATCGAAGCTTCTCATTGTATTCTTTAATAGTCTCAACCTCTGCTTTTAGTTTTATCTCATCTCTCCTCTTTTTAGCCTCTCTAATTTTAGCCTCTATTTCAGGTAACCTCTCTTCTTGGAGAGCTTTAATTTCTTCTTCCAGAAATCTCTTCTCCCCGGAAATCTCGCCTAGTTCATCTTCCTTTTTGGAAAAATCATCACTAAAATTTTGGATATTTAAAAGAATCTTCTGGATATCTCTACTATCTAGTCGAAACTTAGAGGTATTTAACTTTACTCTTTCAAATATTTTAGCAATTGCTGCTTTCTTTCTTTCAAATAGGAATCTAAAGACTCCAAGGGCTCCAGTTGAAATTGAAAAGACTATAGCCAGCCCATAGAATAAACCTTGTGGCCTTATATATTCCGTAAAGTAATTCTTATTACTTATAATGATTCCCAATATAGATATTGCCAGGAAGAGAGCAAAAATCATTGCCATCAGAGCAAAAAATTTATTTTTTGCCTCCTTGCCGGCTAAATCTTCCCTCATCTTCTGATAGCTGTTTATTTCTGGCTTGATTTCCTCATCTATTTTCTTCTTTCTCCCTTTAAGAACTTGAAACTCTCGCTCCTTTTCTTTCCATTTTTCCTTTTTTTCTTTAAGTTCTTTCTTTTTTTCATCAAGCTCGGAATAGAGCTTTTCTCTTTCTTCTTTATAAATTTCCATATCCCTTTCGCAGTCCCTGTATAATTCTTTATCCTTTTCATTATAGACTTCTAATCCTTCAAGTTCTTTTGAAGAGGATAGAATGGTTTCAAGAGCCGCCTTTCCCTCCTCATACCTCTTTCTTTTTCTTGCCATTTCAAGCCCGTTAAGTTTTTGCTCAAGAGCCTCTAGGCTCCCTCTAATTTTTAAAACCTCCTCTTCTACCCTATCAAAATTTTCTGCCTTTATTTCCTTTCGCAATTTTTCTATTTTTTTTATTAGAGCCGCTGCCCCCTTTACTCTGGTTTTTATCCTTAAGTCTCCAAAAAAACTTTTATCGTCGGAAAGCTCGGCACTGCTGTCGGGTCTAGTTAATATTCCTAATTTCTGAAGTTCCTTATTTACAAAAGAAATCTCTTTTGTTCTTAAGCCAGTAAGCCTGTCTGTAACATCTCTATAGAAAATGCTCTCCTCGGCAATAGAAAGGTCGCTATCCCGTATTATAAACACATTACGACAATCAGAGGAACTAAGACCTGTAATATCCTCTATCTTTTCTTTTTGCGGAAATTTTATCCCTTTCCCTTTACTATTTTCTAAGACAAGGTATCCATCCGGATCCTCATCTACCCTATCTATCTTCTCAAAGACCCTCGTTTTTCCCCTGAACAACATTTTAATGAGGCCATCTATGGTAAGTGTCTTTCCATCCTCATTTTTCCCAAAAAATAAAGAAAAATTACCCAATAGAATGCGCCCTATATCTGGCAAGGGCCCGTATCGCCTGATGGAAAATTCTTTTATTCTCACAATTCCGCCTCCCTCATCCCTGCTTCCATCATAGCCTTAATGGCCAGCCCTCGCATCTCTTCAGCTCTTTTCTCTTCATAACCAGCTTGCTCGAGCTTATCCATAAAACTTTTGAATAGATCATTTTCCAGTATCGAGTATATATCCCTGAACTGGTAATCTTCTTCAGCGCATCTTCCTTTAGTAATTTCTTTTATTTGATTTACCAGTTCGGTCTCTGTTATTTTTGCCTTTTTACTATTAATATATCCCTTGATGGTTAAAATGGCTTTTGCTTGGAGATGTAGGTTTTCCAGGTGTTTCTTTACGAGCTCTAAAGGGCTCTCACTTTTAAAAGGATCGAGTTCTACTCTCACTTCCTGGAAATGGAAAGTATCGAGCAAATATTCTTCAGGTGGCTCCCCGAGTCGGAAAAGATTGACTTTTCGTTGGCCTGTTTCTTTTTTGGCAATAGAAACAGGAGAGCCAGGGTAGACAAAATAGCCTCCATTTTCTAATCGTTTTATATCAAAACTAGTATGAAAATGGCCTGCCAGCACATAATCAATATTTAAGTCTCTAAAATAAGAGAGCTTGAAAGGCATATATCTTTCTTTTCCTTCCTCGCCAAAATCTTTCCTGGAAAAGAATGAGTCAAGAAGCTCTCCATGACAGAGTAAAATATTTTTCCTATCATTTGTTAATACCATCTTTAAGGCCTGGATTTTACGAAGAACTTCTTCTTTTCCTATAGGCTGAAAGGGTAGGGCAATAATCCTTGCCTTTTTATACTCGAAAGGCAAGGAATTGTTTAAAATAATTGTATCTTCACCAAAATATAAATCACTTCTATATGAATCCTTGTCATGATTTCCAGGAATGATGAGGATTTTAAAGCTTTTACCTGAAAAAATCTGGCGAATCTGAGGACGCAGGCTTTCAGCATCAGTGCCTTTATCAAAGAGATCACCACTTATGACAAAAATACTGATTTTTTCTTTTCCCCCAATCTTGACTAGTTCCTCTAGGGCCTGCCATCTTTCGTCCCCATATTCCTTTAGATGCAGGTCTGCTGTATGGAGTATTCTCATTATTCCTACCAGTTTAGCTTCCCCTGATAGACTACTTTTTTCTTGCCCTTGCTAATTTCTCCGATAACGTAGCTATAGCAGCCTTTTCCCGAAAGGTGCTTTCTAACCGCCTTGAGCGCTGTTTTCTTTACCACAATTGTCATTCCCACTCCCATGTTAAATGTCCGCATCATATCGGACTCCTTGACCCCTCCCATCTCCTTCAATATTTTGAAAATGGGAAGTACCTCAATCTTACCCAGGTCAATAACCGCATCCAAATCCTCTGGCAGGATACGGTTTAGATTCCCTCCAATCCCCCCTCCTGTGATATGGGCAATCCCATGAATTTCAGGTAGATTGAATAGACCTCGAAAACTCTGGTAGTAGCACTTATGCGGTTTGAGGATTGCTTCTAAAAAAGATTCTCCTTCTACTTGCATCTTTATAATTTCAGGTTTCTGAGCCATCAAAGTCCGTACTAATGAATACCCATTGGTATGAAGACCATTCGATGCTACGGCCAGGACAGAGTCTCCTTCTTCGATTTTCGAGCCATCAATGATCTTGGACTTCTCTACCACTCCCACGAGGCTAGCTGTAAGGATATAGATTCCCGCTTCTAAAACTCCAGGCTGCTCTGAAGTCTCTCCACCTATGAGCACGCAGTCCTGTTCTCTACAAGCCTGGGATATTGAGTGTACGAGCTCGGTTACAACTTCTTTTTCTAACTTTCCGCAGATGATTGCATCCTGAACCGAAAGGGGTTTTGCCCCCATGGTAATAATGTCGTTGATGAGATGATTAATCATATCGTAAC
>DAOWIY010000019.1 GCA_030640665.1 Clostridia bacterium | reverse complement strand
TTGAAAAACGAAGATTACACGGGTATAATCGGGTTTCTCTCCTTTTTGCGAATAAAGCAGCCGGCCAGTTAGTTTCAGATGAATAACTAGATTATCCTTTGAGTCTAGTTTCAGAATTAAGTATTTTCCTCTTCGCTTAATCTCACTTATTACTTTTCCTTCTATCCTGCTGACAAACTCAGCCGGAGAGGGAAGCTTTATAGATTTTTCATTTTCTATGAGTACCTTCTCTATTCTTTTCCCCTTTACTTTTTTTTCTAAGTCTTGCCTTATTATTTCTACTTCTGGTAATTCAGGCATTGCTTACCTCCTCCTTTTACTCATACCTCAATGCCTCAACAGGGTTTAGCTTGGAGGCTTTGTTGGCAGGATACATCCCAAAAAATAAGCCTATAGCTATGGAAAAACCAAGAGCTATAACTATGGCATCCAGAGACATAAGAGTATATAATTCCCCAGTAGCTCCCATAATTTTGGTTCCCAGCCAGCCGGCAAATTTAGCTCCCAGCCAGCCGGCAAATATTCCTATTGCTCCTCCAATAAGGCAAAGAAGTATTGACTCCCAGAGAAATTGAAGTAGGATGTCGCTTCTTTTAGCTCCTACGGCCATCCTTATGCCAATCTCTCTTGTCCTTTCAGAAACTGAGACCAGCATAATGTTCATAATACCGATTCCTCCTACCAGAAGTGAAATGGCAGCGATACCTGCCAGCATAATGGTCATAATCCCCATAACTGTTTCTATGGCAGAAAGAATCTCCTTCTGGCTCATAATATTATATTTCTCATCATCTTCATATTTTTGATAGAGGACAGCATCAATCTGTTCTACTGCTTCATCAGCGCTATCCTCATCTTTGGCTTCCACATAGAAAGAATTAACATACTTAATCTGCATAAGCCTTCTTTGAGCACTGCTAATGGGTATAAAGGTCTGGTTATCAAAATTAGAAAACATAACCTGTCCCTTTGACTCCATCACTCCAATAACTCTAAATTTATATTTACTCAGGGCAGTATTTATGGTGACACTCCTGCCCAGGGGATCCTCTTCCTCGAAAAGGTCACTGGCTGCATTCTGACCGAGTACTATAACACTGCGAGAAGCCTTCATATCTTCAGTATTAATAAATCTACCCCTTTCTACCCAGAAATTTAATACAGATTGATATTCAGGGGTCACCCCATTCACCGTAATTTGAGCATTTTTATCTTTATACTGAAGCAGCAGTTGTTTGCTCACTGTAGGGACAACGTTTTTTACAGCGCTGCTTTTACTTAAGATTTTCTCTCCATCTTCAATAGTAAAAAGGTCGGTAAGTTTTTGAGCTGCTTTGCCAGCAGCACCCCCAAATCTTCCCGGGGTAACAACAATAAGATTTGTTCCCAGGGACTGGATGCTTTCAAGAATCATCTGCTGCGAACCTCTAATCAAGGACATAATAGCTATGACGGCGGCTATTCCAATAATGATTCCTAGTATAGAAAGGAATGACCTTATCCTATTGGCATTTAATCCTCCCCAGGCACTTCGAAAGCTCTCGTTAAGATTCATTTTTCTCTTCAATCAATCCGTCCTTGAGACGAATTATTCTCCCTGAGTATTCGGTCACATACCTCTCATGGGTAACCATAACAATGGCGTGTCCTTCCTTGTTTAGTTTCTGAAAAAGTTTTAGAATGACATCTCCTGTTTTGGTATCAAGATTTCCTGTGGGCTCATCAGCTAAAATAAAGGAAGGGTTGTTGACTAGGGCTCTGGCTATAGCTACTCTTTGCCTTTCTCCTCCGGAGAGTTCGGAGGGTCGGTGCTGGAGTCTATCACCTAATTCTACCCTCTCTAAAGCTGCCTTAGCTTTCCGAACTCTTTCTTTTAGACCTACTCCTCCATAAATCAGAGGAAGCTCAACATTGTGAAGAGCAGTGGATCTAGGAAGGAGATTAAATTGCTGGAAGACAAAACCTATTTTTCTATTCCTTATTTCAGCCAGCGTACGATCATCCAGTCTTCCTATTTCCTTATCATCGAGGAAGAGCCTACCCAAGGTTGGTCTATCCAGACAACCAATGATGTGCATGAGGGTTGATTTACCCGATCCAGACGGTCCCATAATACAGACAAATTCTCCATCTTTTATCTCTAAACTTACCCCATGCAATACCTCTAACTTCGTCTTTCCCATTTGATAAGTTTTTTTGATATCTACTGCTCGAAGCATAGTCTAGCTCCCTAGATTTGCCTCAGGAAATGAGGTAAATCTCGTATCTCCTCACGGACGGGGCTTTTTCTAACGAGGTGGTCTAATGAGGTGGTGTAAATACTCCTCCCCTTTGCCCTCCTTGCCCTTGCGGCATCATCATCCTCATTCCCCCTGGCAGCTGCCCTTCTTCCATTTCCTTTTGCTGCCGCCGCATCTCGATAATCTTTTGCAGTCCCCAAGAAAGGACTAAATCTCCCTCTTCCAAGCCGCTCTTTATCTCTATGAAATCTCCGTCGGAAACCCCGGTGGTGATTTCTCGAGGTAAAGAATCTCCTTCTTCGCTGGGAACGAGTGCAAAGTATCTTCCGTTTCCCTCATTCACAGCCTCTACGGGTAAGATAAGAACATTCCTTGCTTC
>DAOWIY010000047.1 GCA_030640665.1 Clostridia bacterium | reverse complement strand
TTCTTTAAAAAGGTCCCTTTTTTTAGAAGGGAGTTCCTCGAGGTTATCAAGAAGATTTTCTAAAGTATTGAATTTTTGAATTAATGTTTTAGCTGTGACCGCTCCAATACCGGGAACCCCGGGAATATTATCGGAGGAATCCCCAGCTAAGGATAAAAAATCTACAATTTGAGAAGAGAAAACTCCAAATTCCTTTTTTACCTCTTCCTCATCAAAGAGATGGATTTCGGTGATACCCTTTTTTGGCCTCAAGATATATATAGAAGGAGAAATTATCTGAAAGATATCCTTATCTCCTGTAAGGATTTCCACCACCAGATCTTTTTCTTCTCCCTTTTTAGCCAGAGTTCCTAGGAGGTCATCTGCCTCGTATTCCTCGTCCTCAAAAATGGGAATTCTAAAAGCTTCTAGAACTTCTTTGACTAAGGGAATTTGCATTACTAGATCTTCAGGCATACTGGGTCGATTAATCTTATAATCTTTAAATTTGCGGTGACGAAAGGTCTTTTTCCCTTTGTCGAAAGCACAGGCTATATATTGGGGCTGCCTTTCCTGGAGGAGCTTCATCAACATGCGGGTAAATCCATAAACAGCACCTGTAGGGGTCCCCTTGCTATTACTTAAAGGGGGAAGCGCATAGAAGGCTCGATAAAGCAAAGCATTGCCGTCAATGAGGATAAGTTTTTCTTTTTCCATTGTCTGCTTCTTTCTTTTCGAGATAGGGCTCAGGAGATTCCCGAGCATACTGACACAGGAAATACCCGAGCATATTGACCCAGGATAGACGAACAACGAGATACGAATTTATTATAGCAAATCTTTTGCCTTATAGCAAAAAAAGGGGTTGACCTTTACATTTCTCTCTTCTATGCTATAATTAACAAAAATTGGAGGCGAGTACCAGGAATAAGAAATAATAGGGTAGAAAGAAAGTGGCGAAACGATCAAATAATTAAGAGGAGAGAAATGAGAAAAAAGATAAAGAGAGAGAAAAAGGCCTTTACTTTAATGCTCATTCCTCATTCTAGAGGCAAAGTGCGGCAGATTACAATTTCAAGATCTGGTTTTTTCCTCATTTTATTAGGGGTAGCCGTATTCTTTGCTCTGTTATCTTCTTCTATCAACGATTATAGACAAGTAAGGAGCAAAGAAGCTCGTCTGCATAAGTTAGAGAGAGTAAACAAGGCTCAAGAGGAGAAAATCCTTTCCCTGGTTCAGGAAATAGAAGGTTTCAGTGAAAAAATGGAAGAGTTAAAAGAGCTGGAAGATAAGTTAAGGATTATAGCAGGAGTAGGGGGAGGTAGTGAGACAGAAGAAGAGAAGTTAGGCAAAGGAGGGCCGGAGAATTACCTTCTTCTCGAAAAGGAGATAGAGCTAGAGAAGGGAGGGTCTCTTTCTACCAATCTCGTTGGGAAAATTGAGGAAAATGTTGTTTTTCTTAAGAACGAAATTAAGAGACGTGAGAAGAGTTTAGGGGAACTAGAAGAGGTTATTCGTGAAAAGATAGATTTGTTCGCCTCTACTCCGAACATCTTTCCCGTTCAGGGATGGATATCTTCCGGTTATGGATGGCGAAGAAATCCTTTTACCAAGAAAAAAGAGTTCCATCAAGCTATCGATATTGTTGCTCCCTGGGGAACAGAGATAAAAGCAGCTGCTCAGGGGAAGGTCATTTTCACTGGATGGGGAGGTGCCTATGGCTTGATGATTAGGATAAATGATGGACATGGATATTACACTGTCTATGGTCATCTTTCTCATATCTTAGTAAAAAAAGGACAATGGGTGAAAAAAGGAGATATTATAGGAAGGGTAGGCAGCTCGGGCAGGAGTACAGGACCCCATCTACATTTTGAAGTATGGTTTAATGAAAAGACCGTTAATCCTTTGAATCTAATGGTAGAGCCTTTGGGATAACATAGAATGTACTTCACTGAATACTTATATTTGGGTTGTTATTAACGAACTAGCAAGGAGTAAGCAACACTTTAGCCGGGAGATGAGAATGTTTAAGAAAAAAGAAAAGTTTAGGACCAGAAGTATTATAGGTAGAGGAGCGGAGTTTAAAGGGACCTTAAAAGATGAGGAAAGTATTCGTATTGATGGAAAATTTGAGGGAAAAATTCAAGTTGAGGGGAACGTTACTGTTGGAGAAGATGCAATTGTTAAAGCAAACATTGAGGCTAAATCGGTAAGCATTGGGGGAAAGGTTATTGGTGACATTAATAGCGAGGAAAGAGTGGAACTTTTCTCCTCAGGGAGCCTGGAGGGAAAGGTAAAAGCTTCTGATTTAACCATTGCCGAAGGTGCTTTCTTTAACGGAGAGTGTAGAATGGTTTCCCCAGAAGAGGCTAAGGAAGAAAAAACATCTAAGAAAGCTACCTCGGAATTTGAATTTGTTCAGCCTGAGGAAAAGTAATTGTGGGCGGCATAGCCAAGCGGCAAGGCAGAGGACTGCAAATCCTTTATCCCCGGTTCGAATCCGGGTGCCGCCTCCAAATTCGTATATCGTATTTCGTATATAGTATATCGAAATAAGGAAAGTTCTCTCCCCTATTTTAGTTCGTTATTCGTAGTTCGTTGACTAAGACCTTCTATTTCCTGAGTCAATATGCTCGGGTGAATAGCCCCTTATTCTGGGTTAATATTCTTGGCTATTCAGCCAAATAACTTTTAGTTATTTAGCCATTTGTTTGTAGATCATTATTTGTTGTTTTTTTATCTACGAACTCATAACTATGAACTAAACCTATAGTGGCGTATGCCACTATCGAGAGAGGGAAAAAGCACATCGTGCTTTTTCGGGTGAGGGGGAATGAAAGCGGAAAACAAACAATGGAATACGAATTGCATATAAATATCTATAGTAACGTATGCCACTAGCAAAGAAGAAATGGAAAGAATTTGCGAAAAATTAAATCATTTATCAAAGATGATCACAGTTTCAATGCGCAAACTCCGAGATGTACTGTGTATAATTTTCTTTTGGGTCTTGGGCACAAGTAAGAGATCATGGGACACGATTTTTTGATTCACTATTTTGTTGTTCATTATTCGTCGTTTGTTGTTTATTTTTATTCACTTTTTCCTTTATCTATCTCGTCCCTCTTCCCTGGGGAAAGAGGGGTAGGGACCAACGGATTAAGGAGGTTGACTCTTATCGCTTACAACTGAGAAAGGGGAGGGGGGAAAGGGTGAGTGGCCACGAGCAACGAGCAGGAAGCGAGGAACATGGCCCAGTTAGCTCAGTGGTTAGAGTGCTTGCTTGACATGCAAGAGGTCGCTGGTTCAAGTCCAGCACTGGGCACCAATTCCGTTGTTCGTTGCTTGTATCTCGTAAAGAGGAG
>DAOWIY010000092.1 GCA_030640665.1 Clostridia bacterium | reverse complement strand
TCGGAGGTTGGTTATCGAGGTAAGGGGGAAGGATTTGATAGTAGAGCTGTTAAAAAAGGGGACGCCTTCCTCATCTTCGTTTTTTGCTGCTCAGGTTCGAGAGGAAGAAGAGACTGAAGAAAAGGCTTATGAGAAAGATGCTATTTCTTCACTTCTACTTCGTCGAAGAGAAGAGGAGAAAGTTTATACTAAGGTAGTATTAGATCCTGGACACGGGGGAAAGGATCCGGGAGCTATTGGTCCTTCTGGATTAAGGGAAAAAGATGTAGTTCTTGCTGTGGCTAAAGAACTAGCTAAGTTACTGGAGGAAGAACCAGGGGTAAAAGTTTATCTAACCAGGAGAGATGATACTTTTTATTCTCTGAATCAAAGGACAGAGATGGCCAACCAGCTGGGAGGGGATATCTTTATAAGTATTCATGCTAATGCTACTTTGTATAATAAAGAAGCCAGCGGGGTGGAAACCTTTTTTAATTCTAGATATTCTTACGGAGAGGGAGCAGAAGCAGTAGCTGCCACGGAGAATGTTTTCCTGGGATCTGAGGATGTTTCTGAGGAGGCTAAAGCTATTTTCTGGGATCTGATTCAAGATCGGTATCGAAATGAAAGCAATGATTTATCCTATCTTGTCCAGGAGGAGCTGTCCGAGACTACTGGCTTAGAAAATAGAGGAGTAAAATCGGCGCCATTTTATGTCTTAAGAGGAGCGGCTATGCCGGCTATTCTGGTAGAGATAGGTTTTATCTCCAACCCCTGGGAAGAGAGAAAATTGAAAGGGGAGGATTTTAGAAAGAAAATTGCTCTGGGGATTTTTAAAGGGCTGAAAGCCTATCTTAAATAGCTAGTAAGCGGCAAATGATGATGAAGAAAAAGAGCGGACGAAAAAAGAGAAGAAAGCGTATTTTAATCTATATTTTAGTGGGGGTAGTTTTTTTTGCTGCAGGAGTATTAGTTGTTTCATTACTTCAAGAAAAGGGATACCAAATTAAACAAATTAAAGAGTGGATTACTAAGCCTCCTCCCCAAGAGATGAAAATAGTTAAGCTCTATTTTTCTGAGTCGGCAGGGGAACGTCTTGTCTCTGAGGAAAGAAAAATCATTGCCTCACCTCAGATTGGCCAAGAGGCTAAGCTGATATTAAAGGAGCTAATCGAGGGCCCAAAGGACTCTTCTCTTAATCCTACTCTTCCTTCGGAGACCCAAATACGAGCTGTTTATGTGAAGGATGACTGTTTCTATGTGGACTTTTCCTCTTCTTTAAAAGAGAAACATTCGGGAGGTTCTACTGGAGAATTACTTACTATTTATTCCATAGTTAATACCCTTCTTGAGAACTTTCCCTCTCAATCTCAGGTGCAGATTCTAATCCAGGGTAAGCCAGCAGAAACTTTAGCTGGACACATCGATATAAGGAACCCTTTAAGTAAAAATTTTAGTGTGGTAAAACAGTAAAATGAGGCTACGGTGTTCAAAGAAAAAGAGTTTGCTTTTACCATTTTGTGCAGTGTCTTTATTGGGTCATTGGTAATTTCAGAAGTCCTGGCTAGTAAAATCGTAGCTTTGGGACAGATTTATGTGCCGGCAGGAGTACTTGCTTACGCCATAACTTTCCCCCTAACTGACACTATAGAAGAAGTATGGGGAAAAAGTTATGCCAGAGGAGTCGTCTTGGCCGGACTGGTAGCATTAGGGGTGGTTTTTTTGCTTATCTGTCTTGCCATTATCTTGCCCAGTGCCCCTTTTTGGAAAGAACAGGACTCCTTCCTTCGTATCTTAGGAATGAAACAAGGGGCTATCAGAATAATTATAGCCAGTGTAATTGCTTATTTTGTCAGCCAGTATCACGATGTTTGGGCCTTTAATTTCTGGAGAAAGGTTACGGGAGAGCGCCATCTCTGGCTGCGTAACAACGCTTCTACTCTTGCTTCTCAGGCAATAGATACCACTTTATTTATTTCTCTTGCCTTTTATGGAGTTATGCCTATACTTCCCTTGATTCTTGGCCAATATTTCATAAAAGTTTGCATTGCTCTCCTTGATACCCCCCTCGTTTATCTTCTGGTTCATCTTGTGAAAAGAGAGAAAATTATGAAAGGGGAGAAAAAACCGAGCAGTGTTGAACCCTAAAGACATTTCTTGACAAACCCTTCCTCGTACCATAAAATGTGACTGTTAGATTATTAGAGATATTTTACTTAAAGAGGAGGAGTTTATTCTTTGGGATAAAGTGAAAATAAAACAATGAGAAGAGGAGGAATAATTGATTACAAAGATAATAATGCCCAAGTTGGGTGAGACTATGGAAGAAGGAGAGATTATTCAGTGGTTAAAGAAAGAGGGAGATGAGATCAAGGAAGGCGAACCCCTTTTAGAAGTTGCCACTGATAAAGCCAATATGGAGGTAGAGGCACTTACCTCGGGATTTCTTCGAAAAATCATAGCCGCAGAGGGAGAGGTAGCACCAGTAACCCAAACCATTGCTTTTATTGCCGATAGTATGGAGGAGGAAATTCCAGAAGAAAAAGAAGGGGTTGCTGGAGAAAAAGAAAAAGGAGCTATTAAAGAGGCTATCATAGAAGAAAAAAAGGAAGTTTCTGAAATTTCTAAAGAAGCAGAAATTTCCCGACCAATCAAAGCTTCTCCTCTGGCTAAAAAGTTAGCCAAACAGCATAAGATTGATTTATCTACTATAGAGGGAAGAGGACCGGGAGGTAGGATACTTAAAGAGGATGTTTTAAGGGTAGTGGAACAGGCAGCAGAACAAAAAGAAGTTCCACAAAAAAAGGAAGTCTCTCTTTCCAGAGCAGAAAAAGTGATGATTCAGCGAATGGCGAAGAGTAAAAGAGAGATTCCCCATTTTTATCTTACCATAGAAGTAGATTTTTCAGAGGCAATGAAAATGCGCGATGATCTGGTAGCAGAGTTTGAAAAAGAGAGGGGAATACATCTTACCTATACTGACCTGTTGATTAAGTCTTGCGGTCGGGCTTTGAATGAAATACCCCGTGTAAACTCTACCTTTGAGGAAGGCAAAGTTATATCACATTCGAAGATAGATGTAGGATTAGCTGTGGCCAGAGAGGAAGGTCTAATCGTTCCGGTAATAAGGGATGTAGATGAAAAGGATCTTTTTCAAATTGCCAGGGATAGAAATGAGCTTATAAGGAAGGCTAAAGAAAACAAGCTTTCTTTAGGGGAGTTGGAGGGAGCTGCTTTCACTCTTTCCAATCTAGGAATGTTGGGGATTAAGGGAGCCGCTGTTATTATTAATCCACCGCAAGCTTCTATTCTGGCTGTAGGAGAGATTAAAAAGAGAGCAGTAGTTCTAGAAGAAAAAATAGAAATCAGACCGATAATGGAAATGACTCTATCCTGTGATCATCGAGTGTTCGATGGATACTTAGGTGCCAGATTTTTACAAGAAATAAAGCGGGGATTAGAAGAACCCTCGTTGCTATGGTGAGCAGTTAATTGGTGAGGGGGACGAGATACGAGCGACGAACAACGAGATACGAATTATGTTTACCGGATTGGTGGAAGAAATAGGAGTAGTAGAGAGAGTCCAAAGGGTTCCCTTTTATCAATTGGGAATAAAAGCGCACAAGGCATTGGAAGGGACAGAGCCTTCCCATAGTATAGCCGTAAACGGAGTCTGTCTAACGGTGACAGGTGTAGATGGGGAGGTTTTTACCGTGGAGGTGATGCCTCAAACTTTAGATAAAACTAATTTATCCAGGATAAAAGAGGGGGATAAGGTTAATTTAGAAAGAGCCCTCACTCCTGCTACCAGGCTAGGAGGGCATATAGTAACAGGGGATATAGATGGAGTGGGAAGGATAACCGAGATATCTAGAAAAAAGGGCCAGGTCATAATGCAAATTGAGCCTCCTCTTTCTCTGACAAGGTATATAGTAAATCAGGGTCGTCTTGCTCTGGAGGGGGTGAGTTTGACTGTTGCCAGTTGTAGAGATGCTGATTTTACAGTCTGTCTAATTCCTTTTACTTTGGAGAAAACGACGCTGGGTTTGAAACAAAGGGAGGATTTAGTTAATCTGGAAGTAGACATAATTTCTAAATATATGGAGAAGCTGGTCCAAAGTTCTAACTTCCCTGATTCAAAAATTGATAGGGAATTTTTAAAAAAAGCTGGGTGGTAGCTAAATGGAATTCAATACGATAGAAGAGATATTAGAAGATTTTAAAAAAGGTAAAATGGCCGTTGTCCTTGATGATAAAGAGCGGGAAAATGAGGGCGACCTTATAATTCCTGCCTTTTATGTTACTCCTCAAGTAATAAATTTCATGGCCAAACATGCAAGGGGGCTAATTTGTGTAGCTATAATCTTAGAGAGGGCCAGGCAGTTAGGGCTTACTCCTATGGTAGAGGAGAATACCTCTTTGAAAGGAACTCCCTTTACTGTTTCTGTAGATGCTAAGCATAATACTACTACCGGGATATCTGCTTTTGATAGAGCCCAGACTATAAAGGTTCTTATCGATTCTAAAACCAGCAAAGAAGACTTAGCCAGACCGGGTCATATTTTCCCTCTGATTAGTAGAGATGGAGGGGTTTTAGTAAGAGCAGGTCATACAGAGGCGGCTGTAGATTTGGCTAGATTAGCTGGGTTTTACCCCGCTGGGGTTCTTTGCGAGATAGTGGGAGAGGATGGTCGAATGGCAAGGCTTCCAGAGCTATTATCCTTTGCCCGGAGTCACGATTTGAAGGTCTGTAGTCTGGCTGATATTATTAGCTATCGCTGGAAAAAAGAGAAACTGGTTAAACGGGAAGTTACTACTTTTCTTCCTACGCTCTGGGGAGATTTCAAGCTAATCGCTTATAGAACTCTTCTTAAGGATAGGGTCCATCTTGCCCTGGTAAAGGGGGAGGTGAAGGGTAAGGAAGATGTTTTGGTACGGGTACATTCTCAATGCCTTACCGGCGATACCTTTGGGTCTTTACGCTGTGATTGTGGAGAGCAATTTAAGAGGGCTTTACAAAAGGTGGGAAGCTCTGGCTGCGGAGTGGTGCTTTACTTAAATCAGGAAGGGCGGGGAATAGGCTTGTTAAATAAGCTTAGAGCCTATGAACTTCAGGACAAAGGTATGGATACAGTGGAAGCCAATCAAAAGTTGGGTTTTGACCCCGATCTTCGGGACTACGGCATTGGAGCTCAAATTCTGGCTGATTTAGGACTTCGTAAAATCAGACTCCTGACCAATAATCCACGCAAAATTATTGGTTTAAAAGGATATGGTTTGGAGGTTACGGAGCGCATTCCTTTAGAAATAAAGCTTAATGAAACTAATAAGTCGTATCTGGAGGCTAAGCAAAAGAAACTCGGCCATTTGTTGAGACTGGAAGAGGAAAAATAGCTGAAAAAGGGAGGTAATGATGAAGACCTATAAAGGAAAGATAACGGGTAAAGGACTAAGGTTTGGAATTATTGTTCCTAGATTCAATGAGTTCGTTACAGGCAAGCTCCTGGAAGGGGCTGTAGATGCTCTCTTAAGACATGAGGCAAGAGAAGAGGATATAGAGATAGTTTGGGTTCCCGGTTCATTCGAGGTACCCGCCCTAGCTTCCCGCCTGCTTGAGGAGAAAAAGTTCAATGCTTTGATTTGTCTTGGGGCTGTTATCCGGGGCGATACTCCTCATTTTGAGTTAGTGTCTTCTCAAGTAGCTCGTGGTATTTCTCAATTAGCTTTGAGAGAAAAGGTCCCTGTTATTTTTGGTGTAATTACTGCCGATACTCTAGAGCAGGCAATTGAGAGAGCAGGAACTAAGGCAGGAAATCGGGGATGGGATGCGGCCATCTCTGCTATGGAAATGGCAAATTTGTATGAAGAGATAGGAAAGAAATAGAAAGTGAATGATAAAGGATGTTTGGACAATTAAGAGGGCTCTGGAGTGGACTAGCCAATATTTTAAGAAAGAAAAGATTGAAAATCCTCGTCTAAACGCTGAAGTCTTACTGGCTCATATTTTAAGGAAGACTCGTCTCGAGCTTTATCTTGAATTTAGCCGACCTCTTTCTCTTAGAGAACTCACCCTTTTCAAAAAGTTAATTATTAAACGCTCCCATCACGTTCCTTTGTCTTATCTTACAGGAGAACAAGACTTTATGGGTCTTAGACTCAAGATGGATGAGAATGTCTACATTCCCCGTCCAGAGACTGAGATTTTGGTAGAAGAAGCTCTAAAGCTAGTTAGAAGTATAGATTTTGAAGAAGGCAAAACAAGCCAAGATTTTATTATTGTAGATTTGGGTACGGGTTCTGGAAATATTGCCATAAAACTAGCTCTGGAATTAGAAAAATCTAAAGTTTATGCTGTGGATATTTCACCAGAGGCTCTCGGGGTAGCTAGAGAAAACGCCAGGATGCATAACTTAAATAAAAGAATTACCTTTTTAGAGGGAGATTTATTTATTCCCTTGGTCGATTTAGGTTTAGAAGGAAAAGTGGATTTAATAATCTCTAATCCCCCTTATGTGAGGAGTGAAGAAATAAAAAGTTTGCCGCCCGAGGTATTAAGGGAGCCAAGGATTGCCCTGGAAGGTGGAGGGGATGGTTTAGCTATTTACAGAAAAATTATTTCCCAGAGCCCCGGATTTTTAAGAAAAGCAGGTTTTTTGGCCTTAGAGATAGGACACCGGCAGGCAAGAAGGATACAGGATTTGATCCTGGCTCAAAAGGGATTGTGCTCTGCCCAGGTTATTTCAGATTATGGGGGAGTGGAGCGAATAATTTTGGTAAAGCGTATGTAGTACCCCCTCACCTCAATCCTCTCCCCTCAGGGGAGAGGAAGTAATGAACTACGGACTATGAACTATGAACTACGAACTACGAACTACGAACTATTCAACCAGAGAGGGAAGGCTTGAGGCAAGAGTCAAAATTCTCTGGATAATAGTAATCTGCGGCCTTTTTATTCTTTTAGGGAGAATAGCCTGGCTGCAATTGGTAGAAGGGGAAAAGTATTTTCGTATTTCTCAAAATTCACGTCTTCAACTTCTTCCCTTGTCTTCTCCCAGGGGTCTTATCTTAGATAGAAGAGGAGAGAAGTTGGCGGAAAACGAAATCCTTTTTTCTGTAGGTGTAGTTCCTTCTAATGTATTTAATCTAGAAGAGTTGCTCCCTCGTCTTACACAAGCTTTAAATATAGATAAGCAAAGGATCAGGGAAAAACTTCAGGAAACGCCTAATCCCTTCAGGCCTGTTTTTTTAAAAGAAAATATAGATATGTCTGCCATTACCTATCTTTTGGAAAGGGAAAAAGAGTTCCCGGGGACAGTTATTATTGCCCAGCCAGTACGTAGTTATCCTTATAAGATGGTTGCTGCTCATGTGCTTGGTCATCTGGGAGAGGTGGATCAGGCCGAATTATTAATGAGTTCTGGCATTGGTATTGAGTTAGGGGACTTGGTGGGCAAAATGGGTATAGAGAAAGTGTACAATTTATACCTTCAAGGAGAAAAAGGGGGCAGGCAAGTAGAAGTAGATGCTTATGGCCGTTCTTTGAGGATAATTTCAGAAAAAGATCCCCTGCCCGGTAATAATATTTATTTAACCATTGACCTTAGAATACAAAAGATTGCCGAGGAGGAACTAGGGCAAAGAAAGGGGGTAGTTTTAATAGGGGATCCAGAGACGGGGGAGATATTAGCTTTAGTTAGTCATCCTAACTTTGATCCCTATCTTTTTTCCCGGGGCATATCTGAGGATGAGTGGAATAGGTTAAAGCAGGATTCAGGTAGCCCTTTAGAAAATCGAGCTATCAGAGGAGAATATTCTCCTGCTTCCACATTTAAGATAATTCTTGTTGCTGCAGCCTTAGAGGAGAATATTATCAAGAAAGAGGATACTTTTTCTTGCCCGGGAAGACTTCTTGTGGGCAGACGTATCTTCAAGTGCTGGAAAGAAGAGGGGCATGGGAGACTAGATTTAGAACAAGCTATTATTCATTCTTGTGATGTTTTCTTTTATCAGTTAGGCTTAAAGGTAGGGGTAGAGAAGATGATTGAATACGCTGAGCTCTTCGGTTTGGGTGAAGCTACCGGTCTGAATTTAATCCAGGAAAAATGGGGACTATTGCCCACCTCTGATTGGAAATTAAAGAATAAGGGTGAGGTTTGGTATAGAGGAGATACGGCCAATCTTTCTATTGGGCAAGGGTATATTTTGGTTACCCCTTTGCAAATGCTCCGAGTTATCAGTGCTGTAGCCAATGGAGGAAATTTAGTTAAGCCTTATTTAGTAAAGAAAATAGAGAATTTAGAAGGAGGAGTTATTAAAGACTTTTCTTCTTCAAAAAAGAAAAAAATTTCTCTTTCTTCCTCCACTCTTAGTTTTTTAAAGAAATCCTTGAGAGGAGTGGTCAGGGAAGGAACAGGGTGGCGAGCAGAGAATAGGATTGTTAAGATATCAGGAAAGACAGGGACGGTGGAGTTATCAGAGGGAAAAAGACCTCATAATTGGTTTATAGGTTATGCTCCTTCTGATAATCCTCGATTGGCAATAGTTGTTTTGGTGGAGCACCGGGAGGAGGATATATCCATTGCTGCTCAAATAGCAGGAAAGATTTTTTCCCAAACTTTCAAATAGGTGAAAGAATGCAAATTTCTGTCAGTTCTCGAAGATATGATTGGGTTCTTTTATTAGCCATTATTGGCCTATCCGGATGGGGTCTTTTCCATTTATATACGATTACCTTTCCTGAGGAAACCTATTATTTTTTCCGTCAGATAGTCTGGGTAGGAATAGGGATTGGTTTTATGTTTCTATTTTCCTGGCTTAAAATTAGTTTCTGGGAAAAAGGAGCCTATTTTCTTTATGGAGCTATTTTTCTTTTTCTTCTTTTAGTCTTGATTAGAGGAGAAGGCACTCATGGGGTGCAGAGGTGGCTTAGGATAGGAATAATTAGGTTTCAGCCTTCAGAGTTCGCCAAACTCAGCCTCATTATTATTTTGAGCAGACTCTTGGCTAGTGGAGAAGGTGGGGAAGGTATAAGTTGGAAGCAGATAGGTTTTTCTTTTTTCTTTACCTTTGTCTTCTTGATTCTAGTTGCAAGGCAGCCGGATCTAGGAAGCGCCCTTCTCTTTCTTCCTCTTTGTTTGGGGATATTATTTTTGGCTGGCATCTCTTTTAAAAGACTCCTGGTTATCTTAGGAATAGGTTTATCATTGCTTCCTCTTTTCTATTTTTTTCTTCATCCCTATCAGAAAATGCGTATCCTCACCTTTTTGAATCCGGGAAGAGATCCCTTGGGTACGGGATGGAGCGCCTTACAATCTAAGATTGCCTTAGGGTCGGGAAAATTAATAGGTAAAGGTATAGGTGGAGCCCTTCATACTCAACGAGGATTTTTACCGCTTCCTTTTACTGATTTTATCTTTGCCAGTTTAGGTGAAGAGTGGGGGTTCATGGGAGTTTTGCTCCTTTTAGGGCTCTATTTTATAATTATGGCCAGAGGAATAAGAATAGCCAGGCAAGAAAATACCAGTTTTGCCAGACTCTTAAGTGGTGGAATAATTATTTTATTATTTTTGCAAGTTTTTATTAATATAGGAATGGTAGCAGGGATGATGCCTGTTACAGGTATGCCTCTTCCTTTGGTAAGTTATGGAGGAAGTTCTACCCTAATGTTTTTTACAGGGATAGGAATACTGCTCAGTATAAGGAGATTCAGAGGGGGATAGGGTGTTAGGTTGTTGACAGCTTGCTTTTTATAGATATTTTATAGATACATTAGGAGGGAAGATGAATTATACCTTTAGGGAGCTACTTAAACAAAACGGAGTTATTGTCTTCGATGGGGCGATGGGGACCAGTTTGCAGAAAAAGAATATACCCCAAGGAGTTCCTTTGGAGGAATTAAACTTAACTCACCCTCAAATGGTTGCCGATGTTCATATCTCTTATGCTGAGGCAGGAGTTGACGTAATCGAGACCAACACTTTTGGAGTAAATAGAATCAAGTTGGGTAGATATGGTCTAGAGGATAAAGTGGACGTTCTCAACAGGGAAGGAGTGAAGATTGCTAAGGAAGCAGCTCCTTCTTGCTTAGTAGGAGCTTCTATTGGTCCATTGGGAATTCTAATGGAACCCTGGGGGACTCTTACTT
>DAOWIY010000079.1 GCA_030640665.1 Clostridia bacterium | reverse complement strand
TGAGAAATTGAAAGAAGAGGTAGGAGATAGAGGATGAGAATTAAAGAATATACAACGGTAAAAGAGCTCACTGGGCCCTTGATGTTAGTGGATAGGGTGCAGGATGTTTCCTATGAGGAACTGGTGGAAATAGAACTGGCTAACGGTGAAAGAAGGAGGGGTAGAGTTCTGGAAATAACTTCTCAAGCAGCCCTGGTGCAATTATTTGAACGAGCCAGTGAATTAGGAATAAAGGGAGTTCAGGTAAAATTCTTGGGCAAAGGAATTCAATTAGATGTCTCTGAAGATATTCTGGGAAGAGTATTTGACGGATGGGGAAGACCCCGTGATGAAGGAAGAAAAATAATCCCCGAACAAAGACTGGATATACAGGGAAAACCAATAAACCCTGAGTCGCGGGCTTATCCGGTAGAATTTATCCAGACAGGAATATCAGCTATTGATGGGCTAAACACACTCTCCAGAGGACAGAAATTACCTATTTTCTCTGGAGCAGGTCTACCTCATATCCAACTGGCAGCCCAAATTGTCCGACAAGCCAAAGTTTTAGGGAAAGAAGAGGAATTTGGCATTGTCTTCGCTGCTATGGGAATAACCTTTGAAGAGGCAAATTTCTTTGTCTCTGATTTTGAGACTAGCGGTGCCATTGAAAAAACCACCCTTTTTCTTAATCTGGCTGATGATCCGGTAATCGAAAGGATTTCTACGCCCAGAATGGCTTTAACCTGTGCCGAATACCTTGCTTTTGAAAAAGGAATGCACATCTTAGTAATCTTAATCGATATGACTAATTATGCGGAAGCACTGCGGGAACTCTCTGCCGCTAGACGAGAGGTTCCTGGAAGAAGAGGATATCCGGGCTACCTTTACACGGACCTGGCTAGTATCTACGAGCGGGCTGGGAGAATAAAAGAAAAAAATGGCTCTATCACCTTGATTCCCATCCTTACCATGCCTGACGATGACAAGACCCATCCTATACCCGACCTTACCGGTTATATTACAGAAGGACAGATAATACTGCAAAGAGACCTTCATCAAAAGGGAATCTATCCCCCTATCAATGTCCTTCCTTCTCTATCTCGTTTGATGGATGAGGCGGTAGGGAAAGGAAAAACACGAGAAGATCACCGCGAACTCTCTAATCAGCTTTACGCTTGCTACGCCCAGGGAATGGAAACCAGAGAGTTAGCTTTAGTTATGGGTGAAGCCACCCTCAGTGAGATGGATAAAAAATATCTTCACTTTGCTGATAAGTTTGAGCAAGATTTTGTCTCTCAGGAACAAAAAGAAGACCGGCAAATTGAAGAGACTCTAAGTATTGGATGGCAACTTCTTAAAATGATTCCCACTCCAGAGCTGAAAAGAGTAAGGGATGAGTTTATAAAAAAATATAGAGAATAAAAATGCCACAAGTTCTACATGTCAGTCCTACACGGATGGAGCTCTTAAAACAGAAGCAAAGACTGGCTATGGCTCAGAGAGCTCACGACCTTCTAGAAGATAAAAGAGATGAGTTAATCCAGCAGTTTCTCCCTTTAGTCAAAGAAGTACAAGATATGCAAAAGAAAGCAGCAGCAAATTTGAGGCAAATTTACGCTGATTTTCAAATAGCTACCTTGCTTAACTGGGAAAGAGAAATAGAAGAAGCCCTTATGTGGACAAAAATGAAGATAGATTTAGAAATATCTGGAGAGGGTCGCCTCAAGACCCCTCAGTTTAAGCTAATAACTAAAGAAGATCCTCTATGTTATGGTTTTTACGGGACTAATTGGAAACTTGACTTTGCCTTAAGAGCATTTTTAAATATCCTACCTTCCTTGGTTCATCTAGCCCAAAAGGAAGAAGAGGTAAGAAGATTAGCTAAGGAGATTGAACGTACCAGAAGAAGAGTAAATGCTCTGGAATATATCTTTATACCTCGCGTAAAAGAGACAGCAAAGTATATCACCATGAAACTAGAAGAAAGAGAAAGGGCTCACATTATAAATTTGATGAAAATAAAGGAAATAATGGGAAGAAGCTAAATTTCCTTAATATTCTTTATGCCAGTCTGCTCCCTCTTTCTCTAAATGGAGGTTAGGATATCCCTTGAACCTCTCGTGCTCAAAATAGGGAGTAGCTTTTTGAAAGACTTGATGCAGCCGCTTGAAGTTGTTCACTCCGCTAGTAGTTAGCCATTCCTCCATAGCTTCTTTATGTGGATAGTATTCAGCGCAACCTTGCCAGATAGCTCTTCCTCCAAGAAAACCGGAAGCACCTGACTCGCTGGCTATCCTTACATTTTCTACAAATTCATCTATCTCTACCCCTGCTGACAATATAACCCAGGGAACGCCAGCAAGATTTGTTACCTCCCGACAAAAATCCTTGATTTCTGATAGGTCATAGAGAGACTCTCTTTTTACTCCATCAAATTCTCCCTGAGCATACTCTTTGGCAAATTTTAGATTAGCAGGAAACTCCACTTTGAGAATGTCAACTGCGTATTTGGACTTAGAAAACTCCTCTACGTAGTCTTTAACAATTTCGGGCTTTCGCCGGGCAAAGACGGCGTTTTCTTTCGTCTCGTCAGGAAGAAAAGGATAGCTCACAAGCTCCAAAACAAAAGGAAGATCATATTTCTGGCAGGCTATACCTACCTCTCTTATTAGATTCTCTTGATGTTCTACTATCTCAGGAGAGGCATCTCCTCGATAGTAAATAAGAAGCTTTACCCCATCTGCTCCGGCTCGCTTTGTTTTATCTACTCCCCAACCTTGAATCAAACTCGATTTTATTTCTTTACCACTTTTACCTGCTTTCTCTCCTCCGGTTTCTTCGTCGCAGAGAAGAAGACCTACTCCTCTGGGGAAATACTTTATAGCATTGGGATAGCCATAGACAGGATCAGTGAGAGTAGCACTAGAATATGAAGCTAGTGTTTTAATGACGATTTTCTTAAATTCAGCTAAATCCTCATATCTTATCTCATCAGCTTTTTTAGAAAGCACGCTAGCCAGCATTCGCTTTAGAGAGCCTCTTTGATCGATGGCCATCATCCGAAATCGACCAGTATCATCAGCTAACATCTTTAAACCACGCATTTTACCTGCAGAAATAGATACCTTTTCCATTTACTTTTCTCCTCCTTTTAAACTCGTCGCTCGTTGTTCGTATCTCGTATCTCGTGCCCCCTCACCTTAATCCTCTCCCCGCAGGGGAGAGGAAGACGAGGATCGAGCATCTAGAATCGAGTATCTAGAACCATTCACCATTTAATATTTTCTCTACTTCCCCTGGCCAGGGAGCACCCTCCATGGGACCTTTTTTGGTTACCGCTAGGGCTCCCACGGCATTAGCAAATCTAGCTACCTTCTCTAAAGACCATCCCTGAAGAATTCCCACTATAAAACCAGCATCAAAACAGTCACCGGCTCCAGTGGGGTCTACCTCCTCTACAGAGAAAGAAGGCACCTCTAATTTACCTTTCTTTGTATAAATCCACGAACCTTCTTTACCGCGTTTAAGAGCTATTATAGACGGTCCATATTCAAGTAGCTTTTGGGAGGCTCTATCTGCATCTTCTATTCCCGTTAACATCCTGGCTTCCTCCCCGCTGGGAAGAACAATCTCACAAGAAGAAAGAATGGGCTCTGAGATTTCTCTAATCTTTTCTACATCCAATAGCTCCGGACGAAGATTGGGATCAAAGCTAATTTTTCCTCCTGACTCTTTTACTATTTCGGCTGCCTTGTAACAAGCCTTACGCCAGGATTCATTCATGGAAAGACTTGAACCCATTATATGAAGATACTTTACTTTTGACAAATAGCCAGAGTGAAAGTGGTCATCACTAATTTTTCCTGAAGCAGCACGAGAAATATGATAAATGAATTTACGAGTTCCATCACTGGAGTAAGCAACAAAGGCCACACCTGTCGTATAGCCAGGAAGGAGTTGAATATAGGTAGTATCAACTCCATCTTCCTCTAACCTCTTAACAATTAATCTCCCAAAATCATCTTCTCCCACACTACCAATAAAACCACAACCTGCACCTAATCTGGCTACGGTATCAATAAAAATGGCCGGAGCTCCGCTAGGAAAGGGGCCAACAAAAGTTCCCGGTGCACCGAGCGGCTCATCTACCCTTTCCCTCATAATCTCTACCAGCAGTTCTCCCATAGAGACTATCAAAATAGGGTCAGGTTTTGACATTTAAGATCTTCTCCCAGCAAGATAC
>DAOWIY010000032.1 GCA_030640665.1 Clostridia bacterium | reverse complement strand
TTTCGGGATGAGGAGCTATTAGAACCTAAGGCTATCCTGGAGGAGAAAGGGATAGAAGTAGTGATTGCTTCTACTTCTCTGGGTGAGGTCAAGGGGAGATTTGGAGCAACGGCAAAGCCAGATATACTCTTAAGTGATGCTAAAGTAGAGGACTATGATGCAGTTATATTTATAGGAGGAGGGGGAGCAAAGCAATATTGGAATGATTCTCTCGCTCACAAGATTAGCCGGGAAGTAGTAAAGCAGGGAAAAATCCTCTGTGCTATTTGTATTGCTCCAGTTATCCTGGCTAATGCCGGAGTTCTGGTGGGAAAAAAGGCTACTGTATGGTCCTCAGAGAAAGAAAGATTAAAGGCCAAGGGAGCCATTTATACAGGAAAACCTCTCCAGGTAGAGGGAAAAATTATCACTGGTGAGGGTCCACATGCAGCTAAAGATTTTGGCAAAGCAATAGTAAAAGCCCTCGAGTCCTGAGGTTTCTGGAAGAAATTTATACGCTTGCCGAGGCATTCTTTTTGACAAATTTCAAGAAAGTAGTAATATAATATTGTTGCTCGTCGCTCGTTGCTTGTATCTCGAAAGAGAGAATGCGATTCGTGGTTTGAATAATGGATACAAGTAAGGGGACAAGAAGTTAATTAACGAGCGACGAAATAAAGGAGGGAAGATTTTTACGGGAAAAAATAGCCTAAGAGAAGTTGAGGCCGAGTCTGAAGAAAAAGCCATCCTCGTAGCTCTAAAAAGTAGAAATCCGCTGACTCCTCTTGAGTGGACAACAGAAGATTCGTTGGGGGAGTTAGTACGTCTTGCCGAGACAGCCGGAGCGAAGATTCTTACGAAAACTATCCAAAATCGCAGCACTCCAGATAATGCCTTTTACATTGGGAAGGGTAAGGCCGCTGAGTTGGCTAATTTAGCCAGAGAACTAGAGGCGGACTTAATTATTTTTGATGATGATTTAACTTCTGCCCAACAGTACAATTTGGAAGAAAAGATAAAAGTTAAAATTATCGATCGAACACAGCTTATTCTTGATATTTTTGCTAGGAGGGCTCGGTCGGCGGCAGGAAAGATACAGGTAGAACTAGCCCAGCTAACTTATTTACTTCCCCGTCTGGTAGGAAAGGGGATTATGCTCTCCCGCCTGGGGGGAGGGATAGGAACCAGAGGACCAGGGGAGACTAAACTAGAAGTTGATCGGCGCCGAATTAAAGAAAAGATTATTGCCTTAAGAGGAAAACTAAAGAATATTAAGCGGCAAAGAGAAGTTTTAAAAAAAGGCAGAAAGAGAAAACCCTGCTGTACAGCTGCAATTATAGGTTATACCAATGTAGGTAAATCCACTCTCCTTAACGTTTTAACCAACGCCAGGGTGATGGTAGATGATAAGCTCTTCGCTACCCTGGATCCCACAACTCGCAAGATAGTCTTACCTAATCACCAGATCTTACTCCTTACTGACACGGTGGGTTTTATCAACAAATTACCTCATCATTTGATAGCTTCTTTTCATGCTACCTTAAGTGAAATCGAGGAGGCGGATCTTCTTATTAATATCCTTGATGCCTCTCACCCAAAGCTAGAAGAAGAAAATAAAGCTACTTGTTTGGTGTTAAAGGAATTGAAAGTGGATGATAAACCAATTATTAATGTATTAAACAAAGTCGATTTAATTGACAATGGTTATCTACTTTCCCGCCTTCAGAGAAACTTCGATTCTACTGTAACCATATCAGCTTTGCATGGAGAAGGACTGGATAAACTTCTTCATAAAATAATCCAAATCCTGGAGAAAAGAAGAGTTTATGCTGAGTTTGCTTTTCCTTACAAAAGGAACGATTTAATTTCTCTTATTCACTCAGAGGGAGAGGTTTTGGGTAAAGATTACTTAAAGAACAAGGTTATCATTAAGGCAAAATTAAATAAATCTCTGGCCAATAAACTAGCTGAATACAAAAGGTAAAGTAAATGAAAATAGCTTTGGGAGCAGATCACGGTGGATATGAGTTGAAAGAGGAAATAAAGAATTTTCTCGAGCAAAAAAAAGTGGAATTTTATGATTTTGGTACTTATGATACCAGCCTTACGGACTATGCTGATTGGGGAATAAAGGTAGCTGAGAAAGTGGCGCAAGGTGAATTTGAAAGGGGCATCCTTATCTGTGGGACAGGACTAGGAATGTGCCTTACAGCAAACAAGGTACCCGGAATTAGAGCTACTCCCTGCTATGGAGTTTTTAGCGCTCGCCTTTCTCGTAAGCATAATGATTCTAATATATTAGTGCTGGGAGGGCGTATAACAGCAAAAGGCCTTGCCAGGCAAATAGTAGAAGAATGGCTAACTACAGAATTTGATGGAGAAAGACATAAAAGACGCCTTGACAAAATCACTAAAATAGAAATTAAGTATTCCAGGAGGTAGAATTATTTTAGGTAGTGTATGGGTTATAGGAGTATTATTGGTTGTCTGCGTGGGATTATCAGGTTTTTTCTCCGGCTCAGAAATTGCTCTCTCTTCACTGGATAAGATAACTTTGAAAAGGTTAGTCAAAGAGAAGCCGAAGAAAGGACGCCAGATAGAATCTTTGTTAATAAACCCTTCCCGATGGCTGATCACTATTTTAATTGGCAACAACTTTGTTAACATTGCTGCTGCAAGTCTGGCTACTCTTCTGGTAGGAGAGATAGTAGGAGGAACTCCAGGTAAAATTGTGGGAATAGCTACCGGAGTGATGACTTTCATAATCCTCGTTTTTGGGGAGATTATTCCTAAAAGATACTGCCAACAGCATGCCGAGATCATTTCCTTGAAGGTGGTCGGGTCAATCCTTTTGCTTTCCACAGTTTTGAGCCCCATGGTTAGAGCCCTAACCTTTTTTACTCAGGTTATCTTGAAAGCTGCAGGGTCAAAGAAATCCGGACGGGATCATTTAATTACGGAAAAAGAAATTCATACCCTTATCGATATAGGCCAGGAAGAAGGAGCCTTAGACAAGCAAGAAGAGGAATTGGTTCATAGTGCCCTGGAGTTCGATGAAACTCAGACTAAGGAGATAATGATTCCCCGTATCAACATGGTTTGCATTGATGAGGAGGCAGGTCTCTTAGAGCTAATAGATTTAATAAAAAGGGTTGGATACTCGAGAATACCTGTTTATCAAGGAAAAGTAGATAACATAACGGGAATAGCCTATGCTAAGGATTTATTACGTTTTACCAGCGAGCTAGATAAAGCAATAAAGGTAAAAGAAATAATGCATCCTCCTATTTTTGTTCCCTACACCACTCATCTTGGTGAGGTGTTCCGCAAACTTCAGAGGGAAAAAATTCACTTAGCTATCGTAGTGGATGAATATGGTGGAGTGGCGGGAATGTTGACGCTGGAGGACTTATTAGAAGAAATCGTGGGAGAGATAGAGGATGAATATGACCGCGGCGAAGAGAAGATAACTATTTCAAGAGACGGATCCGCTCTGGTAAAGGCGGAAACGGATATTGATGAAATTAATGAAAAATTAGGTACTCATCTTCCAGAAGAAACAGATGCTTTTGAATCGATAGGTGGGCTTATTTTTGATCTTTTAGGAAGAATTCCCAAAGAAGGGGAGGTAATCCAATATGAGAACTTGAGAATAGCTATAGTAGAGGCAAATGAAAGGCGTATAAAGAAAGTTAAAATCTGGCAAAAACCTGAGGGAAACCTCAAAAAATAAGAAAATGAAAAGGTTGAGGAGTTATTTTATTACCGGCTTAGTCACCCTCCTTCCCTTGGTAGTTACCATTATTATTCTGGTGTATGTTTTTCAAAAATTGGATGCCTTCTTGAGCCAGTTAGTACCTCCAATTATCTCTACCTTTATTCCTCCTTCTATAATAGAGAAAGCAAGAGGACTGATTTCCATAGGAATAAAGATAGCCGCTCTTTTGATTGTACTGGGATTAATAACCTTATTTGGATTTTTTACCTCACGAGTAGTAGGTAGAAGAATTCTTGATTTTTTAGAGAGAAAGATATTCTTTAAAATTCCTCTCATAAGTACCATCTACCGCCCTATTAAAGAGATCAATAACGTATTGTTTACAGGGAAAAAGTATGTTTTTAAAAGGGTAGTTATGCTCGAATATCCCCGCCGAGGAGTATACAGTATTGGTTTTGTTACTGCAGAAACACTTTTGGAAACTCCTGAAGAGGGCTCACCTCAAAAGATATTAAGTGTATTTATTCCTACTACCCCCAATCCTACCTCTGGATATCTCACCCTGATTGCAGAAAAAGAAACTGTACCTCTCTCCATTGGGATACAAAAGGCCTTCCAACTTATCATTTCGGGAGGAGCTCTCGCTCCTTCGTATAAGGATGAATTGAATAAGGCTTTTGAGAGGAAATTGGGACGCAGGTGAACGCAGACCTGTGAAAATCTGCGTCCTAACTTTTCTCAATTTCACCGGCTTTGCTTAAGGCAAACTTAGTGCAGAAGGGGCCAATGAGTTCGTAAATGACAGTAGTTGTAGCGATGGTGGTAAATACTATGCCTCCCAACTGAGGAAACTCTGCTTCAGCAATTAAGGCTACACCTAAAGCTACACCAGCCTGAGGAATAAGTCCCCAACCAAGATACTTCCTTACCGAATCACTAGCTTTTGCAAGATACCCGCCTAGAGAGGCACCTGCTAGTTTACCCATTATGCGAAAAAGAAAATAAGAAAGACTTATCAACCCCACTTTCCCCAGTAATGTAATATTTAAATTCGCTCCGGCCAGGACAAAGAAGCAAAGATAAAGAGGAGAATCAACTCTTCTTAAAATATCAAAAAATCTGACATTTTCTTTGCTTATATTAACCAATACTACTCCTAAAAAAATATTAGCCAGAAGAGCTGGGAGATGAAGCCACAAAGCTATACCTGTGTTAAGAAGAACAAAACCCAGGGTACAGATGAGAAGATCTGCTTCCGTCCTTAAAAAACGAGAAAAATAAGCAAAAACTACGGCAATTGATGCGCCTAAAGCGAAAGCACCGCCGACTTTCAAAAAAGAATAGAGAAAGATTTTGGAAAGAAAAAGATTCTCTACCGAAGGGGATATCAAAGCTTTAGCAAGAGTTAAAGAGACGGCAAAGATTATAAGACACCAGGCATCATCGACGGCCACTGTCCCCAAAAGAGTATTGGTAAAGGTTCCCCTGGCTTTATATTCTCTAATTATCATTACTGTTGCTGCCGGGGCAGTAGCAGAAGCAATTGCTCCAAAGAGCAAGGAAAGATAAAGAGGTTGTCTCAATAATAAAAAAGAGGCGAGAGTAACACATATATAAGCACCACTGGCTTCCAACAAAGAAATCCAAACCACTGATTTACCAATTTTAGAAAAATTCTCTTTAGAAAAATTCTGCCCCAAGCCAAAAGCAATAATACCTAAAACAATATTAGAAATTAAACCGGAAGCATTAAGAATTTGTTCAGAGACGAGATTAAAGACTCCTGGGCTAAGGAGAATACCCAGTAAAAGATAGGCTGTTACAGCAGGAAATTTGACTCGCCGTAGAAACTTAGCTGCTAAAACACCAGCCAACAGAATAACACCAAGGGAAAGAAGAGTATTCATGCTGCAGCTTCTCCTGCTTTGAAGAGAGCATATTTGGTGAGGGGTGGAGCAATTAGCTCATTTATGATAACTGAAGCTAAGATGGCATTTACCATTATGGGTCCTATAATGGTAAAAGTAGAATTTTGCTGGGCTAATAGGATCAACCCTATCGTAACTCCTGCCTTGGGTAGGAGGCCAAGCCCCAAATATCTTCTAACCACTACAGGTGCCTGAGAAATAGCTGCCCCCATTTTTGCTCCTACAAATTTGCCACTAAATCTACCTATAACAATCAATAGGGCTAATATCCCCGCAGTTTTTACCACCCCTAAATCGAAATGAGCTCCAGCCAGAGTAAAAAACATGGCGAAGATTACGTCTTCAATATCACTGATAACACCGAACATTTCCTCGCTAGGCTTCATTTTGTTTACGATGACGAATCCCATAGCCATATTTGCCAGAAGGCTAGAAATACCTAAAATCTTGGTTGTTCCAATAGATAACATAATCATCCCTAGAACAGTGACTAATAATGTTTTTCTTGTTTTAGCAAAGCGACTCATATAAACCAGAACAAATCCAAAGCCTGTACCTACTAGTAAGGAGCCAGCAATATCAAGTATGGGGACTATAAGCATTTGATATAGGGAAAGAGCTTGTACACCAATGATGAGTACCCCGGCAATGCTTATGGCAATAGCATAGCCGAGAATAGTAAAAGCGTCATCGAGGGCGACCACCCCTAATAATGTTGTAGTTAAGGGGCCTTTGGCTCTATATTCATGGACAATGGC
Source organism: Clostridia bacterium (assembly GCA_030640665.1). Lineage (GTDB taxonomy): Bacteria > Aerophobota > Aerophobia > Aerophobales > AE-B3A > JAUWRC01. Next base: position 2,306 of record DAOWIY010000032.1, on the reverse strand, counting down.
CAGGACAGCTGCAGGAGCAGTAGCACATGATATAGCCCCGATAATTATGGCCATAGGTAAATAAGTCTGGTAAAAGTTAGGATTTAAGATATCAAATTTTATCACAAAATGACCTAAGAATATTATCAATAAACTAACAAAAATACATGCTCCCAGTGCTTGAAAAGGGGTGATAGTAACAATGTTTTTCCCTAACTTTTTTAATCTTTCTAGATTGAGACTCCCCCCAATTAAGTAAGCAACTATCCCTAAGGCGATGTCGGTGATTACATTTAAATCTTCTCTTATCAACTGTGAAGGGATGACATTCAAGACTGACGGGCTCAACAGCATCCCCACGATAATATAGCCGCTAATTCTTGGGTATCTGATTTTCTTAGCTACCAAACCACCAAAAAATCCAGCGATTATTAATATTCCTATGGCTAATATCGAATTCATGGCTATAGCTTTCCTCTACCTAAAGAATTCCTTTCTTCTTAAAAACAGCCAGGATTATATCGAATAGACTGATAATACCCACCAGATGACCCTCTTTGTCAGTAACAGGCAGTCTTCTTAATTTATGGAGCTTCATTAAGGAACGAGCCTCAAACGTGGTCATCTCCTCAGAAACAGTAACCACATTGGTATTCATCAAATCCTCAACTACACAAAGTACACCCATCTCGGAAGGAATATCTACTTCCAGAAGGGATCTCTCTCCATATTCATCTAAGAATGGAACTCTTTCAAGCATCTCTAAAATATGAGAAGGATACGGCTCAAAGATTTTGAGAATATCTTCTAAGGCAACAACTCCAACCAACCTATTATCTTTCTCTATCACTGGCAAAGTGTGAAAGGTAAATTTACCAAAGATTCCTATTAATTTTCCTAAAGTAGTGTATCTTTTTACCGTAACCACCTTCCTCTTCATTACCTCCCCTACCAGCATATCTTTCCTCTCCATAAAATTTTCACCTCCTCATAAACTTAGTTCATAGTTCATTGTTCATAGTTCATTGATTATAGTAGCGGTGCGATTCATGGCACGATTGTCGGATGAATCCGACCGCTACTTATCTTTTCTCCCAACGGAGAAGTTCAGTAACGGAAGATAAGCTGCTTCCCGCTTTAATCTCTTCTCGAATACGATTTTCCCTTTCCAGAACATCCATAGCTCTATTGGCTATTTCTACTGCTTTCTTTTGAGGAACAACCACCACTCCATCCTCATCCCCAATAACCCAATCCCCGCTAAAGACTTTCACTCCCCCTACATTAATAGGAATGCCAATCTCTCCGAAACCCCTGGGTTCTCCGGCGGTAGGAGTGATGATCCTGGCATAGGCAGGAAATTTAAGTTTTATTATTTCTGAAATATCTCTGATGCCTCCATCAATTACCACCCCGGCTAGTTCTTTCTCTACAGCAGAATGAGTAGCCAGCTCTCCCCATACTGCTGGTCCCACACCCCCTGCATCTATAACTACTACTTCGCCTTTCTTTGCTCTATCTACAGCCTCTACTGGCTTTGCCCAGTCGCCGGGGTATGTTCTCACCGTAAGAGCCGGACCTACCAATTTTACTCCTTGAGTGATTCTTAGAAGACCCTTGATTTCTCCGGCTCGATGCATGGCATCAGATAGATTGGCCGTGGAAACTTTATGAAAAATTTTGATGATTTCATCAACTCCTACCCTCTTGAACAGTTTTGTTTTAATAATCTTTTTATTCCTTATCGCCTCTTTAATTGTCTCGGTAGCTCTTTGGGGATCTTTGGCCTTAATTATAGCTCCTCCTACAATGACGATACTCGCCCCTGCCTCTATCGCTCCTGCCGCTGTCTCTGAATTTATTCCCCCTGCTACAGCAATAGGAATATCCACCGCTTGAGAAATTTCTCTTAATGAGAAGAAGGGATCTCTTCCCCGCATCTGTTCATCAATGGAGGTATGTATTCCCAGATAATCTACTTCCATTTTTTCTATCTCTTTGGCTCTTTTCAGAGGTTCGGCTATTCCTATTAAGTCAACCATTACCTTTCCCCCATAGTTTTCAGCAGCCTCTTTGCATTCCCTAATGGTGGAATCATCAGCTACCCCTAAAACACAGACAATATTAGCCCCTGCCTTAAAAGCTGACTCTGCCTCTATCCTCCCCACATCCATAATTTTCATATCAGCAACAATAGTATAATGAGGAAATCTTTGTCTTAACTGGCGAACAGCATCCAGGCCCTCACTTTTGATTAAAGGAGTTCCTGCCTCTAACCAATCTATGCCTCCCGCTGCTGCCGCCTCAGTTATCTTTAGAGCCCTTTT
>DAOWIY010000009.1 GCA_030640665.1 Clostridia bacterium | reverse complement strand
CCTGATGAGAAAACAGGCCTAGCAGAGGTTAGAATCTGGTATAAAGATATACTTTGTGATGTCTACCAGGTTAAAAATTCTGACCTTAGTATAGTGCAACTTTAAAACTTAAATGGTGCACTTTTAAAATTTAGCTAACAGGGGTGGGGCAAAATTTGTGAATTTGTCAAAATTTGAAAAATTGAAAGTTGGTGCTAAGTTTAGATTTTTAGGAAAAAAACGAGCGTTTTCGTATTTTTTGACATTCCTCCTTTTTTATCATAGAATACGAAAGAAAACTTTCTGGCGAAGGAGTTAAAATGAGGGTTTCCTACAACCAACTCAAAGAAATAGTTGATTTTTCTTTTTCTCCCCAGGAGTTAGCGGAGCGGCTGACTAATCTGGGTTTAGAGGTAAGAGGAACAGAGTATTTTGGAAAATTAGAAAAGGTAGTGGTGGGGAAAATCCTTTCTATTCAAAATCACCCTAACGCTGATAGAATAAAGATAGTTAAGGTAGATATCGGAAGAAGAAGTATTTCTGTAGTTTGTGGAGCACCCAATATAAGAGAAGGAATTCTTGTTCCTGTAGCCTTGGAGGGAGCTAGACTTCGGGGAGGAATAAGAGTAAGAAAGGTAAAGGTGCGAGGAGTAAATTCTCCGGGAATGCTTTGCTCGGAGGATGAGCTTGGATTAGGCAAGGATCAGTCGGGAATTATGGCCCTTCCCTCTCATCTATCTTTGGGGATGGGTCTTTCTAAGGCTCTAGAGCTGGAAGATATTATATTGGATTTAGAGATAACCCCTAACCGGGGAGACTGCTTATCGGTAATAGGAATAGCACGTGAAATAGCTGCTCTGAGGGGTAAAGATTTACATCTACCTTCCTGGAAGGTAAAGGGAAAAGAAAGAGGAACCACTGAACAAATTCAAATAGAAATAAAGGATCCTGAGCTTTGCCCCTATTATAGTGCTCGTCTGATAAGAGGTGTAAAAGTGGGACCTTCTCCCCTCTGGCTGTGGCGTAAAATTTTGATCTCGGGGGGTAAACCTATTAACAATATAGTAGATATTACCAATTATGTATTATGGGAGATGGGTCAACCTCTTCATGCTTTTGATTATCGGCTTTTGAGGGGGAAAAGAATAATAGTTCGCCGGGCAAAGAAGAATGAGTCCTTGATTGCCCTGGATGGGATTAAGCGAGAACTCGATGAGGACATACTCCTCATTGCTGATTCAGCTCGGCCCATCGCCCTGGCCGGAGTTATGGGGGAAGAGGACAGTCAGGTGAGGGCTCATACTGAGGATATTCTTTTAGAGTCGGCTTATTTTGATCCCTTATCTATCCAGCGTACTTCAAGGAGAACAGGCTTAAGTACAGAATCATCTTGTAGATTTGAGAGAAGAGTAGATCCCTTAGGTGTAAAAAAAGCTTTAGATAGAGCTTCTCTTCTCATTCAAGCCATAGCAGGAGGAGAACTAGAAAGACGAGTAGAAGCAGGGAAACTACCAAAAGAAAAAAAATGGACCATCCTTCGCCCTTCACGAGTGGCTCGCATTCTTGGAAGCAGGATCGCTCCTTCCCGAATAAGGACGATTCTTGAAAGACTCTGGTTCGAAATCGAAGAAAGAGAAAAAGACTGGAAGATAAGTATTCCCTCCTTCAGACCCGATATTAGCCGGGAAATAGATCTCATTGAGGAAATAGTAAGATTTTATGGATATAATCGACTAAAGATAAGTCTTCCTTCTTTAGGAGGTGAAGAAACCGGCGAGGATTCCGAAGAACAGGATAGAGAGACAGTAAGAGAGGTTTTGAAAGGATTAGGGTTTTATGAGGTGATAGCAAGCCCTTTTAGTGGAGAAGATGTTTTCAAGAAGGCAAATCTATCTCCTGGAGAGAGAATAAGGGTTAGAAATCCTCTCTCTAGTGAACAAGAATTCTTAACAACCCATCTTTTCCCCCATTTACTGAAAGTTGCCTCTTATAACCTGGCTCAGAGTATAGAACAACTGCGAATCTTTGAACTGGCTGATGTTTTTCAAAAGATTCCTTCTTTGAAAGAAACCCCGTGGGTGGCAGGATTGATTCTGGAAAAAAACTTTGACTTTTTCTCTTTAAAAGGAATAGTGGAAAGCCTACTGGAAGGATTGGGTATAGAGGGAATAGAATTTAGCCCTTCTGGGCATTCCTATCTTTCCAGCAAGCAAAGAGCATCTGTGAAGAAAGAAGGGGTAGTGCTGGGGATATTGGGCAAACTCCGGGAAAAAGTGAGTAAGGACTTCGAGCTCCCCTCGCCCACTTATCTATTTGAGGTTGATTTTTCCTCTCTTCTTTCTTTCTCTCGAAAGAAAAAAAGATTTAATCCTCTACCCAAATTTCCCTCTCTTCGGCGCGATTTAGCCCTGGTTGTTAAGGAAAAGATCCCAGCAGAAAAGGTAAGAGAGGGAATTCTTAGAGGAGGAAAATGGCTAGAGAAAGTGGAGCTCTTTGACTTTTATAGAGGAGAAGGCGTCTCTCCCGGGTATAAAGGCCTTGCTTTTTCTTTGATTTTTCGTGCTCCTGATAGAACTCTAAGAGATGAGGAAGTTGATAAGATTCAACAAAACATAGTGAAGCTACTAGAAAGTGAGTTAGGAGCAAAGCTTAGATCGTGACTTGTCGTTCCTGTCTTGTAATCCATCCCTGTGACCCGTAACTCTTTTCCCCTTTCCCTTTTTTATTCAAGGTAATATTATTCCTATTGCTCGCTGAATAGCTTTTTCAACCTCAGACATTTTAGCAGGATTAATAGTGCTAGAAAAAGGTCCCCTAATTAAAAAAGATTTATCAAGGGTAGTGATCTGTTCACATTTAGCCACAGAGGTTCGATCAAGTCCTCCTTCCCCTCTAGGAAGCTCTACATGAGTAGGAGCTAACCGTAAGGTGGTAGATATAGGGACCACAATAACATCACTGGCTAAGCGGTTTCTTACATTTAAGGAAACTATAAGGGCTGGGCGCATCTTTTTATCAGCAGGCTGACCTGGAAGCCTAACAAGATAAACCTCACCTCTTTCAGGATATTCCATATTCTATTCCCAAAGATTCTTAGCAGATTGTGCTGCTATATCCCTCCACTCTTTATCCTCTTTTTTCTCATCCTCAGAAAGAGATAGATAATACTCTTCTGTCTTTTTTTCAATCTCCCTCTTTTTCTGCTCCATATACCAGTTGCGAAGTATATCCTCAATGAGCCTGCTTCGTGAGCAATTTTTAGTTCTCCTAAGGTAGCTATCTATAATATGAACTATGGTAGGATCAATGGTTGCGGTAATCTTAACTTTGGATTTCATTTTTCAATCCTTTGCTCTTACTTTTAATAAGAGTATATATCTTATTAATAATATGTCAAGCTTAAATGGATTGCTATTCTCTAATTTACCCTCTTTTTTCTTTTATAAAGCTTACTATCTCCTCGGGCTCCTCTGCTATATGAAATAGATTGAGGTCGTGGGAGGAAATTTTTCCTCTAGCTAAGAGTACTTCTTCAATCCAATTCAGCAGACCCCTCCAGTATTCTTTCCCTACAAGAATTACTGGAAATGGTTTGATCTTCTGAGTTTGAATTAACTGGAGAGGTTCAAAAAGCTCATCTAAAGTTCCAAATCCTCCCGGAAAAATAACAAAAGCAACAGCATATTTTACAAACATGACTTTGCGGACAAAGAAATAACGAAAATTAAGACAGGTTCCGATATACTTATTTGGTTTCTGTTCTTCAGGAAGATCAATATTAAGTCCTACAGAAACTCCCCCTGCTTCCTTAGCTCCTTTGTTCGCTGCTTCCATTATCCCTGGCCCTCCTCCAGTGGCAATAGCATATCCCTCCTTAACTAACCTGCGAGCAGTTTCTTCTGCCTTTTGATAATCATTGTCCTTGGGGTGAGTCTTTGTTGAGCCAAATATAGACACCGCCGCAGGTATTTTAGACAAGACTTCAAATCCCTCTATAAACTCAGCCATAATGCGAAAAATTCTCCAGGAGTCCTCTATCCTCATCTCATCAATAAGATATCGCTCATCCATATCCATCTCCTTCTTTTTGGTGATGAAGGGTCTAAGATTATTTTTTCACTGTTCTGATCAGGCTTTCGGCAAAAGCTCCCACTTCTTTTACCAAATTTTTGTTGGCTTTATACTTTTCTATTTTTTTAACAATAGCGCTTCCTACAATCACTATCTCAGCTAAAGAGGCGGCTTTCTTTGCTGCTAAGGGCGAGGAGATACCAAATCCTATTCCCACCGGTGTTGAGGTAAGGGAGTGAACCTCAGCTACTAAATCTTTTAAGTTTTTATCCTTCCTTTTTTCATCACCAGTAATGCCGGTGTAGGCTACGCAATAGATAAATCCCCGGCTATTCTCACAAACTAACTTTATTCTCTCTTCTGAGCTAACAGGGGTAAGGAGAAAGATGATATCGAGATTGTTTTTCTCAGCCTCTTTTAACAAAAAATGGGCTTCTTCAGGGGGAAGATCAACAATTATTAATCCATCCACCCCTGCCCGGGATGTTTTTTCTATAAATTTTCTTTCTCCAAACTTAAAGATAGGATTATAATACCCCATTAGAACAAGAGGAATTTCTGTTTCCTGGCGCATTTCTTTAACTAAATTCAAAATTTTGAGAGAAGAGGTTTCTCCTTCTAAGGCTCTTTGGGAGGACCTTTGGATAACTGGCCCCTCGGCAATAGGGTCAGAGAAAGGGATTCCCAATTCTATAATGTCGGCCCCTCTTTTCTCTAGCTCCAAAACCAAAGCTTTGGTTTTGACTAGGTCAGGATCTCCAGCAGTGATAAAAGGAATAAAGGCTTTCTTGCCTTGTTTTTTTAATTCCTCAAATCTTTTCTCGATACGATTCATTAGGCTTTCCTACTTAATATTTGCGCTACTTGCTCCACGTCCTTATCGCCTCGTCCAGAGAGGTTAACTATTACTATTTTGTCTTTATCTAGTTTGGGAATCAGTTTCTTTAAGTAAGCAATGGCATGAGCACTTTCCAGTGCAGGGGTGATTCCCTCAAGCTCAGAAAGAGCCTGAAAAGCCTCCAGAGCTTCTTTATCCGTAACAGTAAAATATTTAGCTCGCCCGCTTTTTTTGAGATAGGAGTGCTCTGGGCCCACTCCAGGATAATCTAGACCAGGTGCCACTGAATGAGTTGAGCTAATCTGTCCATTTTCATCTTGAAGAAGATAGCTTTTAGCTCCGTGAAGTACTCCTACACTTCCCCTGGCCAAGGTAGCTCCGTGTTTATCTCCCGAAAGTCCCAGCCCTCCTGCTTCCACTCCAATCAACTGAACATCATCCTCTAAAAAGGGATAGAAAAGTCCTAAGGAGTTACTGCCTCCGCCTACACAGGCTAGGAGATAGTGAGGAAGTCTTTTTTCTTTGGTCAGAATTTGCTCTTTTGTTTCCTCACCTATCACTAATTGAAAATCACGCACCATCATAGGATAAGGGTGAGGACCTACCACTGATCCAAGAACATAATAAGTAGTTCTCACATTGGTTACCCAATCTCGGATAGTTTCATTAATGGCATCCTTCAAGGTACGGCTTCCAGAGGAGACAGGGATTACTCGAGTGCCTAATAATTCCATTCTGAATACATTTAGCTGCTGACGCTGGATATCCTCTTCTCCCATATAGACCTCACAGGGTAGTCCAAACGCCGCTGCCGCCGTAGCCGTGGCTACTCCATGCTGGCCAGCTCCGGTCTCAGCAATGATACGGCTCTTGCCCATTCTTTTAGCCAGAAGTACCTGTCCTAATGTATTATTAATTTTATGGGCTCCAGTATGGGCTAAATCTTCTCTTTTAAGATAGATCTTAGCTTTGCCCAGGCTTTTGGTTAATCTTTCGGCGAAATATAGAGGGGTAGGGCGACCAGCATAATCTGTCAGATATTTCGTAAGCTCTTTTTGAAAATTTTTATCCTCTTTTGCTTCCAGGTAAGCTTCTTCCAGCTCCTTTAGGGCTGGCATTAGTGTCTCAGGAACAAACTTTCCCCCGAATATTTCAAAACGTCCTTTTCTATCAGGAAAGTGATAATGATTCATTCAACTCTCTCACTATTTTGACGAAATTTTTTAATTTTTCTGGGTCCTTCTTTCCTTTTTCCTTTTCCACTCCACTGCTAACATCCACCGCATAAGGTCTAACCTTATTTATGGCCTCTTTTATATTAGCCAGATTTAACCCTCCCGAGAGAATGATAGGGACTCCAAATTCCTTAATTTTTCTGGCAATATCCCAGTTAAAAGTTTTGCCTGTTCCTCCATACCCTTCAGAGGAATAAGTATCAAGGAGGTAAGCATCCACTTTATACTGGCTAATTTTTTTTAATATGCTCTCATCTTTAACACGAAAAGCTTTAACCACTTTTTTTCTAAATCCTTGACAATAAGAGGGAGATTCTTCTCCATGAAATTGTAAAGTAGTCAGATTGCAATTTCTAGCTATTTCTTTTACCTTCTCCCTATCCTCGTTGACAAAAACCCCCACACTGGAAATAAAAGGAGGTAGAAATTCAATAATTTCTTGCGCTATCCTTGGGCTTACCTTTCTCGGGCTATCAGCAAAAACAAAGCCGAGAGCATCTACTCCTAGATTTATAGCCCAAAGTGCGTTTTTCTTATTAGTTATACCGCAAATTTTGATTTTGGTCATTATCCTAAAAGTTCTCTTAGCTTTTCTCCCACATTCTTACTTTTTAACAAAGTCTCCCCTATTAAAAAGGTCCTCACTCCTGCTTCCCTTAACCTATCAATATTTTCCCGGCTATTAATTCCGCTTTCGCTGACCACTATTTTATCTGAAGGTATCCTTTTGACAAGATTAAAACTGAGCTTTAGATCTACCTTAAAATTTGCCAGATTCCGATTATTAATACCTACAATATCAACGGGAAGATCTTCAATCTTTTCCCACTCTTCCTCTTCATGGATTTCTACCAGGCAGGCTAAACCCAGCCTTGAGGCTAAATCTAGATATTTCCTTAAATCTTCCTTATCCAATATGCGAGCAATTAAAAGAATAGCATCTGCTCCCAGAACTCTGGCCTCATATATCTGATACTCATTTAATATAAACTCCTTAGCCAGAATAGGTAAAGAGGAGATTCTCCTCACTTTAGTCAAGTTTTTGGGGTGCCCAGAGAAGAATTTTTTATCTATGAGAACAGAAATAGCTGAGGCACCGTTATTCTCATAGGTTGTGGCTAATTTAGCTGGATCAAAATCTTCTCTTATAAGCCCTGCCGAAGGAGAAGATTTTTTAATCTCGGCAATGATGTTAATTTTTGCTGATGAAGATATAGCTTTCTTAAAATCCCTGGTTGGAGCAAGAGTAGCTATCCTAGATTTTAAAGCAACCAGTGGTACTTCTTTCTTCCACTGAGCAATCTCCTTTAATTTGTTGTCCACTATTTCGTCTAGGATCAAGAAATTCCCCCTTAATTATTAGTAAAAGCGATTAGTTGCTCCAGTTTTTCTTTGGCTTTTTCTGAGTCGATGGAATCCTCAGCTATCTTAATTCCTTCCTTTAAATCTTCGGCTAGACCTGCTGCTGCGAGGCAAGCGGCAGCATTAATAAGGACAATCTCTCTTCTTGGTCCCTTT
>DAOWIY010000043.1 GCA_030640665.1 Clostridia bacterium | reverse complement strand
TAGCGGGGTGGAGCAGTCAGGTAGCTCGTCGGGCTCATAACCCGGAGGTCGTCGGTTCGAATCCGACCCCCGCAACCAGATTCGTTGCTGGTTGTTCGTCGCTCGTATCTCGTAAAATGAATAATGAACCTCAAACAAAATTAACGAGCCGCGAGCAACGGTTTTAGCATGGCGGTGTAGCTCAGCTGGTTAGAGCACACGGCTCATACCCGTGGAGTCCGGGGTTCGAGTCCCCGCACCGCTACCAAGATTCGTTGCTAGTTGTTCGTCGCTCGTATCTCGTGAAGAAAAGAATTTCCCCTCACCAATTAACCGCTCACCATCTGTTATCCGCTATCACAATATGCGATAAATCACACCGCTACGATGCGCAATGAATCGCACCGCTACTTATAACGCGTGACGGTAAAACGATGAATTTCCAGTTTTTCTATGGGTATACCAGCCAATCCTGCCTTTTGTGCGGCAATTTCTAACTGCTGCTCAACCGTATCTATACCTGCCAAGTCTGGTAATAGCAATCCCCTCTGCCATCCTTTGCTTACAATCACCCCGTATTTTTTAGGATCTAATTCTTTTTTAGAACTAATGGCTTGAGGTGAACTCAAAACATCTACTGATATCTCCAAATCCTTGAGCTCTTTTTTTTCTACAGGTGGGAAACGAGGATCTCGAGTAGCGGCACTAATGGCATTTTCTATAACCTCACGAGTAAGATTCTCCTGTGTAGGAAGATAGGTACCTATGCAACCTCTTAACCTACCCTTTTTATGCAGAGAAACAAAAGCTCCGGCTTTCTTTTGGAATTCTTTAGGAATTTGCTCAGGAGGAGAAATTATCTTCCGGTTAATAAGATATTCCTCTATCGCTTTTCTGGCTAAATTAGGTAGAAAATTTTCCGAATCCATTCATTTTCCTCCCAGAACCATTCCCTCTTTAACTTGATACCCTTTTATGAAATCATAGCCAGAGATGGGATTTCGGCCGGGTAATTGAAGTTTTTTAACTAGCAAGAGCCCTTCTCCTCCCTTTACCAGGAAACCCTTCTCCTTCCATATTTTTATAATCTCACCCGGTTCAGCTTTCCTTTTTTCTTCGAACTTTTCTTCTATTAATTCCGTCTGCCAGATCTTAATCCTGGTTATTTTACCTCTTAGCTCGATAAAGGTGAAAGCACCTGGATAAGGATTCAATCCCCTTACCAAATTATGAATATTTCGAGAGGATCTCTCCCATTTAATTAACCCATCTCTCTTTTCCATTTTAGGAACATAACTAGCCTGCCCTCTATCCTGAGCTCTATACTTAACCGAACCTTCCTTTATCATTTTTATCGCTTCCAGAAGAAGCTCTGCTCCTAATAAGGAAAGTTTTTCCTCCAAGTCCTTAGCTGTATCTGAGGAGCCGATAGGCAGGCTTCTTTGAAGGATTATTTTCCCCTCATCCACTCCCTCTTCTATTCTCTGGACAGTTACACCCGTTTCTTTCTCTCCTTTTATTATTGCCCAGGGAATAGGAGCGGGACCTCTATAGCGGGGCAAAAGAGAAGGATGAAGATTTAGAGAACAGATTCTGGGAATTGAGAGAAATTCCGAAGAAAGAATTTGTCCAAAGGCTACCACTATTACAAGATCCGGTGCAATCTCTCTCATTTCATAAATAAAAGACTTACTATTTACACTCTGGGGTTGATAGAGGAAGATATCTTTTTCTTGGGCTAGCTTTTTTACGGGAGAAGATATAAATTTTTTCCCTCTTCCTGAGGGACGGTCAGGTTGAGTAACTACTCCAACCAGTTTTGTTCTCTGAATCAAAGTTTCTAAGGAAGGACAGGCAAACTTGGGAGTTCCCATAAAAAGAATGCGCAGCAACACAATACTCGCTTTCTGTAAAAACCCCTGTCCTCACGACTTGAGGCAAAGCTTTTGAGTTGGAATTTCAAAGGGGGTATCCTCTCAGATATATTATGGTTCTCATTGTTTTAAGATGCATTCTATATCTGAAGTAGAGATTCCCATGGGTAACACATTAGCTCAAAAGTTTTTCCTCGTCGCCGCTAGGACAGGGACTAATAACTTCTCATTCGCTGACTTTGCAATTTCAACATATTTCTTTTTTGCCTTCGAATAGCTTTAAGTCTTTTTCTCCTCTTTCTCTCCGTAGGCTTTTCATATTCTCGATGTCTCTTAATTTCGGAATTTAAGCCAGATTGTTGACATTTTATCTTAAAACGCTTTAAGGCTTGAGAAAAAGAATTATAATCATCTATCTTAATTGTAACCAAAAATTTTTACACCTCCTCTATTTTTGATAGTGACGTATACCACTATCAAGATACGCCTCGCTACGCTCGGCATATCTCGTATCTCGTTATTCAAAAAACATTGAAATTCCGATACTAAAATATTACATAATTTTATCACATATTCCCAGCAAGTCAAGAAATGCCTCAGGATTTTCAGGATTCAGATTCCACTTCTTTTTTACTAAGACTCAATCTTCCGAGTTCATCAATACCGATAAGTTTAACCGTGATTTGGTCTCCCACCTTCACTACATCGGAAACATTCTTAACAAACCCATCGCTTAATTGTGAGACGTGAACTAAACCATCTTTACCTGGGGTAATTTCCACAAAGGCCCCAAAATCAGTTACTCGCTTTACCTTACCTGTATAAATTTCTCCTACCTTAGGCTCTCTAATTATCCCCTTTATCATAGCTAGAGCCTTCTCGCCCCCTTCTGCACTAAGAGAAGAGACGGTAACCTTTCCCTCTACATCATCTATATCAATCTGTGCTCCTGTCTCTTTTATTATTCCTTTAATAACCTTCCCTCCCGGACCAATGAGATTACTGATTTTATCAAAGGAAATGGAGAGAGTAGTAATTCTAGGAGCATGGTCAGAAACCTGAGGTCGGGACTCTTTTATTACCATTCTCATTTGCTCTAAGATAAAGGCACGAGCCTTTTTTGCCTTATTCAAAGCTTCTTCTAATATCTCGATATTAACTCCAGAAATCTTAATATCTAACTGAAGGGCGGTAATAGCTTCTTTTGTTCCAGCAACCTTAAAATCCATATCTCCCAGGTAGTCTTCCAAACCCTGAATATCAGTTAAGACAATGGCTTTATCTCCTTCTTTAATTAAACCTATCCCTACCCCGGCTACGGGCTCAGATATAGGAACGCCGGCATCCATTAAAGAAAGACTCCCTCCACAAACAGAAGCCATAGAAGAAGAACCGTTAGATTCCAGAATATCTGAGACTAACCTAATAGTATAAGGGAAAGAGCTGCCCTCAGGTAAAATTGGCAAAAGAGCCTTTTCCGCCAGGGAACCGTGCCCAATTTCCCTTCTTCCAGGTCCTCGCAGAAACCAAGTTTCACCTGTAGAAAAAGGAAGAAAATTATAATGGAACATAAATGTTTTGGAAACTTCTCCTTTATGCAGCCCATTAATTCTCTGCTCATCAGCAGAACTACCTAAAGTAGTTACTACTAAAGACTGAGTTCCCCCTCTGGTAAAAAGTCCTGAGCCATGAACCCGTGGCAATATCCCTACTTCACAGGAAATAGGTCTGACTTCATCTATACCCCGCAGGTCCCATCTTTTCCCTTTTTTAATTATTAGCTCCCTCATCCTTTTCTTTTTTAGCTCATTGAGAACATCCAGAAATCTAGACTCTTTCTCAGGGTAATCACATAAAAACTTTTCCAGAATTTCCTCTTTGAGCTTTTCCAGCTCGGCTTCTTTCTTTTTCTTATCCCAATCCTTGCCAATGGCTTCAACTTTATCTTGAGCAAAGCCTATGACTTTCTCTCTGAGCTCCTCTTCAACCTCGTAAAGAGGAAACTCTCTTTTCTCTTTTTTAATAAGGGAAATAAATTCCTCTTCTATTTCAATTGCTTTCTTAATATAGGAATGCCCCCTTTGAAAAGCCTCTAATATAACTTCCTCTTTAAGCTTATCAGCACATCCTTCCACCATTATTAATCCCTCTTTGTTTCCTACCACTACTAAATTTAGCTTACTTTGCTCTAATTCATCATCACGGGGATTAATAATAAACTCCTCTCCTATTCTTCCTATTCTTACCCCTCCTATAAGCTCAATAAAAGGCAGTTCAGATATGGATAACGCAAGACTAGCTCCTATAAGAGCTAGGATAGCCGGTTGATTGGATTCGCTAGCCGATAGAACAGTGGCAATCACCTGAACCTCATTTCTAAATCCCTTTGGGAAAAGAGGGCGGATAGATCTATCTATCAGCCGAGAGGATAGAATCTCTCCATCGGAAGGCCTTCCTTCTCTTTTGAAAAAACCTCCAGGAATCTTTCCTGCTGCATAGGCCCTCTCGCGATAATCCACTGTTAAGGGAACAAATCCCTGATCTTCTTTGAAAGTGGGAGAAATTACCGCCGTAACCAAAACTATAGTTTCCCCATATTGAACCAACACAGCTCCATCACTTTTTTTAGCTATTTTACCTGTCTCCAGAATTAACTCTTTATCTCCTAACTTTTTTTCTATTCTAATCATATTATTTTCTTTCATTTAATTACCTTCTTAGTCCTAACGCTTTTATAATTTTCTTATATCTTCCTTGGTCTTCACTTTTAAGATAATCGAGAAGTTTGCGCCGCTGCATAACCAACTGAAGAAGCCCCCTTTTGGAACTCTGATCTTTTTTATGTTTGCCAAGATGGGCGGTCAGATTTTTGATTCGTTCGCTGAACACCGCCACTTGAACCTCAGATGAGCTACTATCAGTAGAATGAAGGGCAAATTTCTCTCTTAATTCCTTCTTTTTTACCTTACTAATACTCATTTTTCACCTACTCCCTTTTTTCCTGTTTCTTCTCATATTACCATATTCTATATTAATGTAAAGGAAATCAACTCGTGGGAAGGGTTACAATGGTAGATAAGCTCAAAGGTGCTTCCAAGCATTGTTCATCCTGAGCAACAATGGTAATCTTTACCGCCTGAGGGAGAGCATCATCGGTGGTATTATGCGGGGTTCCCCTGGTTGAATCCCATCTTTCCTGCCAGGTGTTTCCATCATAATATAAGAAACTCAAACCTAAGACATTATCAGCCAGTACAGCCGTAGCTCCACCTTGGCCAAAAGAAGGGTCCAGACAAGCTTTTATTCGTCTTAATAACTCACAGTGGGATGATAAACTATAGCCTATTTCACATAGATCGAACTCGCCTTTCTTGCTTATCTTATTTGAGGCAGAGATATAGCTTAGAGCATCTTTATCTCCTTTGAATATGAGGTGAGAATCACCAGAACTAATTAAGGCACATCTTATCTCCCGACTCATTACATCCAAACTTATACGGATGCTTTGATACATCCGCGTACGTACATCTCCTTTCTCCCAAGCAGAGGAACTTCTCCAAAAAACATGATAAAGAATCCCCATTAAGAAGGCCAAAATAGCAGTAGCTATAATAACTTCCACTAAAGTAAACCCCCTTCTTCGTATCTCGTTGTTCGTATCTCGTATCTCGCACCTACAAGTAAAAAAGCTAGAAACAAAGATTAAATTGTTTATTGACAAAAACAACACTCCCCTCTCATCAAAATTTCTATACCTCTAGTTGCCCATTTTATCTTGCATTCAACTAAATTAATCTCTTTTGGCTAAATAGGTAACTAATTCTAAACACTGCCAGCCACTTTCATCATCTTCATACTCATCATTATCCTCATTCATTCTGCGCCCACCATACAAAATTCGCACTTTCACCTTACGAAGATAAGGAGTCTTGGTATCCCACCATTCCAGCCGGTATCTATATCCCTTGTGTTCTTCAAATTTTCCCTCCCCTACTCCATAACCATCAACCTCAGAGGTATAAGCAGCATTCAAATCGTCGTATCCTTTTCTCCTTATTTCTTCCATCATTCGCTGTCCCAAAAGAGTAGCTGTAGAATATTGTTCTGCTGCTTCTTTTGCTCGAAGACCTAAAGGAAAAACTTGAACTATCACCAAAAGACCTATGGATAAGACAGCGGCTACAATGATAACTTCAAAAAGAGTAAAACCTGATTTTAGACTCATTTTTGATTAATGCTTTTCTGGATACACCTTAACATAACCAGTGGTGCTGGCTATAGTTATAGTATACCATTCTAGGTTACCTTTGCCTTGAAGATAAATGGAGCCGGTCTCGGCTGTTCCTTGAGGATAGAAAGAAAAACTATTGTCATCAGGATCATTAAATTCTACTATCCCATCTTCCTCCCCTTCTTTGTAAAGCTCAGGATTGGCAAAGATTATATTTTCTTCAAGTGATTGCTTCTTTTCCAGAACATTGCCTTCTTCATTCTCTACCCAATATTTCCTCTTTTTCGGATTAAAAACGACCCTGTATACCTCTCTTTTAGTTATAGCTAATCGACGAGCCCATCTCAAGGTAGAAGTAATATCCTCAGCCGAATTCTTTAAGCGGCTCCTCGAAAGAAAATTACCAATGGAAGAAACAGATACAGCAATAATTACACTGACAACAGCTAATACTATAATCAACTCTATCAAGGCATACCCGTATTTTTTCTCACAGCTTTTCAATTTCTCTGCCTCTCTGTTTCTCTGTTTACAGCTTAAGGTTTACAGCTTTTTCGAGATACGAGCGACGAGATACGAGATAC
>DAOWIY010000076.1 GCA_030640665.1 Clostridia bacterium | reverse complement strand
TTTTGATCGAGTCTGGGATGGACAGATAATTGATTTTTTAGATTTTCACCTCTGGCCTGTCTTTAACTTTGCCGATGTTGCTATATGTGTGGGGGTGGGGCTCTTTATTTGGAGGATAACAAAAAAGGGGACAGGCTACTTTTTTGCCCAAGAATGATCTAGTAGAAACTAGTAAAAAAAGTAGCCTATCCCCTTTTTCTGAGGGGGACTCCTTTGTATCCTATTCTTTTTAAAATAGGCCCATTTACTATTTACACCTACGGAGTTTTTATTTCTGGGGGATTTTTGGTTGCCATTAGTTTATTTTTACGAGCCACAAAAAAAGAGGACTTCCCAGAAGCAAAGATACTTAAACTCTCTTTTTGGATAGTAATATTAAGTATTATCGGAGCAAGGATTTTTTGTGTACTAACTTATCCTCATTGGTATCTTAAGCATCCTCAAGTCATACTCAAGATTTGGCAAGGAGGGCTAGTTTTTTATGGAGGTCTGGTTTTTGCACTGGTTACCAGCCTTTATCTTCTCCATCATTATCACCTTCCCTTTTGGAGAATTGCTAACATAGCTGCTTCTCCTCTTGCTCTAGGCATGAGTATAGGCAGGGTAGGCTGCTTTTTTAATGGATGTTGCTACGGGAAAGTATGGAAGAGAGGTCTTATCTTTCCTGCCCTTTCTCCTGCAGGCAAGGCTTTCCCTAGTCAGCCCCTTATTCCTACTCAACTTATTTCCTCTCTAAATCTTTTAGTGATTTTTTTTATCTTAATTCACCTGAAAAGATATCCAAGGTTTGCTCATCAGATTTTTCTATGGTTTTTAATCCTTTATTCAGGACATCGCTTTGCCGTTGGTTTCCTCAGAGCTGACTGTAGAGAAGCTTTGTTTTATTTGACCATTCCTCAATTTATGAGTATAATCTTGGGAATCTCGGCCGTAGTTCTGATGGCAAGACGTCGCAGGGAACGTAACGATATTAATGGATAATTCTGTTTATCAATTCTTAGTGAAAGAGGAAAAAAGAGTAAGGACGGATATCTTTCTAAAGAGCCAACTGCCTTTTTTTTCTCGTTCTTTCATTCAGGAATTAATTCGAAAAGGCAAGGTTCTTGTAAACGGACGAGCTGGTAAACAAGCTTATCTTTTAAGAAAAGGGGATAGAGTGAGGATGGAGGTTCTATCTTTTCCTCAATTAACACTGGTGCCAGAACCTATTCCTCTGGATATTTTATGGGAGGATTCTTATCTATTGGTGGTAAATAAACCTAGCGGGATGTCAGTCCACCCTGTATCCTTTAAACAGAGGGGTACTCTGGTTAATGCTCTTCTTTATCACTCTCCTCATCTGTCTAAAGTGGGTGGAATTTTGCGTCAGGGTGTTGTTCATCGCTTAGATAAGAATACCTCGGGGGTAATGGTAGTAGCTAAGGATGATTATACTCATTTAGCTCTGGCTGCTCAGTTTCGAAAACGAGTGGTAAAAAAGATATATCTAGCTTTGGCCAGAGGGGAACCTGCTCAAGACAAAGGGATAATAGAGATGAGAATTGGAAGAAGTCCGGCAGGTGGCAAAAAGATGAGTAGAGAAGGAAAATTTAGTCGTGAGGCTATCACCCACTATCAGGTATTGAAGCAGTGGGAAAAATGGTGTTTGCTGGAGCTGCAGCCACTTACAGGGAGAACTCACCAAATTCGTCTTCACCTTCACTCCATAAATTGCTTGCTAGTGGGGGATAAGCTTTATGGAGGAAAGAAGTGGCAGGATTTTCCATGTAAAATAGAACGGGGTATGTTACATGCTAAAAATCTAGGTTTTTTTCATCCTAGAGAAAAGAAATGGATGGAATTTGAGGCTCCCCTGCCTCTAGATATGAAAGAGGCTATAAAAATCGTATCTCGTCGCTCGTCGCTCGTATCTCGTGAGAAAAAAGAGGAAATTCACCTATGAATCTTAAAAATAGGGTAGCTATAGTTACGGGAGGAGGCCAGGGTATAGGGAAAAAGATTTGTTTGAGATTAGCAGAGAATAAAGCGAAAGTAGCGGTATTTGATGTCAATGAAGAGTTATCGCAAGAAGTGGTCAAGAAAATAAAGGCAAAAGGGGGCGACGCTCTCGCTGTTGAAGTGGACGTGGCTAAGCATGAGGAGGTAAATGAAGCTACAAGGCAGGTAATTGACAAATTTAAAGGGATTGATATATTAATCAACAATGCTGGCATTACTAAGGATAGCCTCCTTTTAAGAATGAAGGAGGAGGACTGGAATAGGGTCTTACAGGTTAATCTAAACGGGGCTTTTAACTGCCTTAAAGCAGTGCTAAGATATATGATGAGGCAAAAGTACGGGAGAGTGGTAAATATCTCCTCAATAATAGGAATAAGAGGAAATATTGGACAGGCAAATTATTCTGCTTCTAAGGCCGGAATTATTGGTTTAACTAAGTCCGCAGCTAGAGAAGTAGGGCGCTATGGAATTACGGTCAATGCAGTTGCTCCTGGGTTTATTGATACTGCTATGACCAGAAGGTTGAATAAAGAGGCTGTAGATGCAATTGTTTCTCAGGTTCCTCTTCAAAGAATGGGAAAACCCGGAGAAGTAGCCAGTTTAGTCACTTATCTGGTTTCAGAGAAGGCGGCCTATATTACAGGAGAAGTAATCAAAATAGATGGCGGAATGGCTATGTAGGATACGTGATACGAACAAAAAAGGAGGAAGGGATGTTGAGGGAGGATATCATAAAGAAAGTAAAAGAGATTACAAGTGAGC
>DAOWIY010000083.1 GCA_030640665.1 Clostridia bacterium | reverse complement strand
CTTCTTTCAGGGGATGCCGATCTTCGTGCAGTTCAGGAGCTTTTGGGTCATGCCAATATTGATACTACCCAGATTTACACTCACATTAGCCAGGAGCGTCTGAAAAAAGTCTACAAGAAGTACCATCCCCGTGCTTAAACCCACGTCTAAATCTTCCTCTTTTTTTTGACACCCACTTTTTTCCTGCTAAAATAATTGCACAGACCATTTTTCAGGAAAGGGCCGAGGTAAATTTATGGAGATAATTACTACTCATACGGGGACGGATTTTGATGCTTTAGCCTCTGCTATAGCAGTAAGGAAACTCTATCCAGAGGCGAAGATATCCCTTCCTGGGTCAGTAGCTAAAGAAGTAAAGCAGTTTATCTGTCTATATGGGAAGCTCCTGCAAGATATTCCTCCCGAGGAGGTCAATTTAGGTGAGGTAAAGCGATTGATTCTTGTAGATACACGCTGGATTAATAGAATAGGGATTTTTGATCAGCTTATCTCCAGGAAGGGAGTGGAAGTCCATATCTATGATCATCATCCGTCCCACCCCAAGGATATAGAAGGTGATGGAGGCATTTGTAAGGAAGCGGGAGCTACTACCAGCATTCTTGTTTCTCTTCTCAAGAAAAAAAAGATTCCCATTGCTGCCCCAGAGGCGACTCTTTTTATTCTGGGAATTTATGAAGATACAGGCTCTCTGAGTTTTGCTTCCACTACTCCCTTAGATTTTGAGGCAGCGGGTTACCTACTTTCTCAGGGAGCAAACCTTGAACTAATCTCCAGTTTCCTCAACAGGGGGTTAACGGAAAAGCAGACTCTCTTATTTAATGAGTTCTTAAAAAAGGCCCAGAGGAAATTAATTAATGGAGTGGAGGTAGTAGTTATAGTTACTGAAATTGATGAATTTGTGGGAGGACTTTCTCTTCCTTTGCATAAACTCATTGATTTAAAGAATCTGGAGGTAGTATTTGCCTTAATCAAATCAAAAGATAGGGTTTATCTCATGGCTCGTTCTCGAACTCCTTCTGTCAATGTAAGTGAGATACTTTCTTCCTTCGGAGGAGGAGGGCATGATTTTGCTGCTTCTGCCCTTATTAAGGGAGGGGATATTAGAGAAGTAGAAGAGCGGCTCTATCAAGTTTTAGAGGATAAGATAAGACCCCTGGTTACTGTAGGAAAGATAATGAGTTCCCCAGTGAAAACAGCATCTCCTCGGACTTTAGTTAAAGAAGCTCAAGATATGCTAAGAGAGTGCAAGATAGAGGCTCTGCCTGTTCTGGAAGATGGCAAGGTACTGGGGATAGTCTCTCGCCAGAAAATAGATCATCTCATAGCTCATAATTCTGAAAAGGCTCCTTTAAAAAGCTATATTTCTCCACACATTCTCAGCATCGCTCCCTTTGTCTCTATTAAAAAGGCTCAAGATCTGATGGTGGAGGAAGAAACGGGAAGGCTTCTGGTAATGAAAGAGGGCAGGTTGGTGGGGATTATCACCGGTTCTGATCTTTTAGATGCCTTTCATAAAAAAGAGGAAGGCTTAAAAAAAGAGAAAAATCGGCACAATATTAAGGCTTTGCTGGAAGAAAAAGTTCCTAAAAAGATTCAGAAACTCCTCTGGCAAGCTGGTGAGGTTGCTGGCAAAGTAGGCTATAAAGCCTTTATTGTAGGAGGATTTGTACGGGATCTCCTCTTAGGGATAGAGAATCTGGATATAGATCTGGTTATCGAGGGGGATGGAATTAGCTTTGCTGCTCAATTTGCCGAGGAGGTAGGGGGAAAGCTCAGAAGACATAAAGAGTTCGGTACGGCTGTCCTTACTCTTTCCGATGGTTTCAAGCTAGATATTGCTACCTCACGCCGGGAATTTTATACCCAGCCGGCTGCCCTACCCAAAGTTGAACCAGCTTCTTTGCGTGAAGATATTTCCCGACGAGACTTTACTGTAAACACTATGGCCATTGATCTTAACCCGGCCAATTTTGGTAATTTAATAGATTTCTTTGGGGGGCAAGCTGACATTAAAGAGAAGAAGGTGAGAGTGCTGCATCCTCAGAGTTTTATTGAGGATCCTACGAGGATCTTTCGAGCCATAAGATTTGAGCAGAGATATGGATTCACCATGGAAGATAAGACTCGGAAGCTGCTCGAGGAGGCTCTTGAAAATCACCTCCTTCAAAGATTGAGTGGAGAAAGGATCCGGGAAGAATTAATCCAGATTCTTGAAGAGGATAAACCCGGAAAAGCTATCCAGAGGATGCAAGAGCTGGGCGTCCTTAAGACTATCCATCCCAAAATGGAGTTAGATGAGGAAAAAAAGGAAAAGCTGGATTATCTGGTGGATATCTTCGCTCGCTTTGAGATTTTTTTTGAAGAAAAGATAAAAAGGTGGTTAATTCGACTCCTTCTATTATTAGAAGATTTAAATGAGTCTGAAGTAGAGGAATTTTGCCGAAGATATAGATTTAATAAAGAAGAAAGGACCTCTATCCTTAAAGGTAGGCGTGAGGCGGGAGGGATTGTAGAGAAGTTGAAAACGCCCCAACCTCTTAACCCTAGTTTTATCTATTATCTTCTCTGGTCCCTTTCTCAAGAAGTTCTTTTGTTTGCCATAGTCAAAACGAGAGAGAAAAGGGTAGAAAAGCGTATATTTCATTATTTGTCAAAGTTGAAGGGAACAAAAATTCAGGTAGATGGAAATGACCTAAAACGTATGGGATATAAACCCTCTCCAAAATTTACCCAGATTCTAGAGGAGGTTAAAAAGGCTAGATTGGATGGTAGAGTAGGGACAAAGAAGGGAGAAATAAAATATATCAGAAATCACTTTCCCAGGGAAGTTGAGTAGGACGCTGGTAAAATTCAGGAGGAAAAGCAATGACGCTGCTTATGATATTTATAATTCTAATTTTTTCTATTATTTTGCACGAATGTGCTCATGGGCTGGCTGCTGAGCGCTGCGGTGATTCCACAGCCAGGCAGGCGGGAAGGATTACTCTTAACCCTATTCCTCATCTGGACCCTATTGGTTCTATTCTTATACCTGGTATTATGATTCTTATGAGCTTGGTAACAGGTAGTGGTTTTATATTTGGCTGGGCTAAGCCAGTGCCCATTAATCCCTATAATTTTAATGACCCCAAACGGGATATGATGTGGGTAGGATTAGCTGGGCCGGCTACTAATTTTGCCGTGGCTCTTTTTCTTGCTTTGGTCTTTCGTCTTCTGGCCATTTCTGCTTCTCTGGGAGCAGTGATTCTTTTCTATGGGATAACCATCAACCTGATATTAGGCTTCTTTAACCTTATTCCTATCCCACCCTTGGATGGCTCCAGAATCTTGACCGGCCTCCTGCCCGAAGAGTATGCTTATAAACTGAGCAGAATAGAGCCTTTCGGTTTTATTATACTAATCATTCTTTTTATCAGCGGGATTTTCAGCTTCATCTTTACGCTGGTTTTAAGATTGAGCCTTCTATTAACAGGCATGCCCCTCGGGGTATTACTGAGGTAATTATGGTTCGTGTCTCGTTGTTCGTTGCTCGTATCTCGAAAAAGGTTATTGAAAATGGAGAGCCCTGTCCATTCCCAGATAAAGTAAGACCTTGTGATCAAACATTCGGTATAGACGTATACAGAACAGCTCGAAATTTAGGACTACCATGCCAAGTCCTTCAAAATAAAAATGATATTCAAAATCGTTATGGTTTTGTGTTGATAGATTAAACGTCTTTTATTACTTACATTTTTGAGAAGATCTTAAGTTAAAGTCATAAAATTAATTTCTTTTCGAATTTCATGAGGTCCAAAATATTCAATCCGATAGTGCACTTTTTAATTAACAAAAAAGAATTTGTGTCTTGACACATTTGATGAAATGTGATATATTTGTCTTTGGAGGTGATTAACATGGTAAAAATAGAGGCGAAACGAGATAGATTAAGTATTGATGTACTTCCCGAAGAACATAAACAAATAAAAGTATACGCTGCTCTTCATGGCCAAACAATTCGTGAATATATTCTTGAAAGCGTACGGAAGCGTTTGCGTCGCGAGCAAGAAAAAAGAGAATTATCAGTTTTGACTATGCATTTAGATCAAGATCCTGTCTTAAAGGAATTATGGGATAATGAAAAAGATGCTGCATATGACAAATTATAGACGGGGTAATATAGTTCTGGTTGATTTTGGCTTTTCTGAAGGAACAGGTTCCAAGAAAAGACCTGTCCTAATAATAAGCACTGATGATTATAATAAAAGCCGACAAGAGATAATTATTATGGCCATCACAAGCAATATAAAAAGGATGCTATTCGGTGATACTAAAATAGATAGATGGAGAGAGGCAGGATTAATATATCCTTCTTTGGTTACAGGAATTATCCGAACAATAAAGATGAATATGATAATTTGGAAATTGGGAATACTCTCAAGACAAGACTTCCAGAAGGTACAAGAAAATCTTAGGAGAGTGATAGGATTCTAAAAGTCTATTAAAAAGGAGAAGGTATATGGAGCAGATTAAGGCAATCAAAGCAGAGGAAGGGGAAATTTTTGATATTGAATTGGAAGAGGATTTATTAAAGAAAAATAAAGAACTAGCCCAGAGGAATAAAAGACTTCTGGATAAACATAAAATATTAGCTATAGATGTGATGGGTTCGATTGGTTCGGGAAAAACATCCCTTATTAAAAACCTGGCTTCTCAACTGAAAGAAAATTATCGCATAGGAGCAATAGCCGGGGATCTAACTACCACTATAGATGCTGATAGGATTAAGGATGAAGGAGTGGAGGTTATTCAGGTAAATACGGGCAAAGAATGCCATCTAGATGCCAATCTCATTGGGAAGGCTTTAAAGAAGTTTGATTTGAAAGCTCTCGATATTTTATTTATAGAGAACGTAGGGAATTTAATTTGTCCGGCAGATTTTCCTCTAGGTTCCCATAAAAGGATTGTTGTTATCTCTGTTACAGAAGGTCCCTGGATGGTGATAAAGCATCCCTATATCTTTCTCGAGGCTGATCTAGTAGCCATCAATAAGATTGATTTAACTAAGGCTATGGGAGTTTCTCCTCAAAAATTAACCGAAGACATCTACAAAATTAACCCAACAGTGAAGGTAGTGCAGACAAATTGTATCAAAGGCGAGGGGATAGAGGAGATAGTTGAGGGAATTAGGATAAAAGAGTATGCATGATATTTCCATCTCTCAAGCTATCGCTAAGACCGTATTAAAGGAAGCCAGGGATAAAAAAGCAAGAAGGGTTTTATCTCTGAAGCTGGAAATAGGAGAGCTTACGTTTCTTAGCCCAGAGCAAATTCGGTTTTGGCTAAAAGAGCTTTTTAAAGGCACACTTGCCCAAGGAGTAAAAATTTACATAAAGAAAATCCTT
>DAOWIY010000054.1 GCA_030640665.1 Clostridia bacterium | reverse complement strand
AGCGAGGTATGCCAGTACAACGCTATAGCTGTGGTGAAAGAGACTGTGCTTATATTTTATGAACTTTGCCATTCTTGTGGGGCCTGCAAGATTGTTTGTCCGGAAGATGCTATATTTGAGGAAAATATTAGAAAAGGGGTTATCCAGGAAGGGAGAAGGGAAAATATAGAATTTGTGAAAGGTGAATTGGAAGTTTCTGAGGCCGCTCCTACTCCTTTAGTCAAAGAAGTTAAAAAAAGAGTAAAAGATGATTATACCTGTATAATTGATGCTTCTCCTGGTACTTCCTGTCCTGTAGTAGAAGCAGTCAAAGATAGCCATTTTTGTCTTTTGGTAACTGAACCTACGCCTTTTGGATTGAACGATTTAAAATTAGCTCACCAGGTGTGTAAAAAGCTAAAAGTTCCCTCAGGAGTTCTCATAAATAGGGCCAATGTGGGAGATAAAAAAGTAAGTAAATACTGCCAGAAAGAGAATATTCCTCTCTTGATGGAAATACCTATGGATAGAGAAATTGCAGAAAAATATTCGGAAGGAAAGCCTTTCGTCCTAGAAAAAGTAGAGTATAGACAAAAATTCCAGAACTTGCTAGAGAAAATTAAGGAAATAATATGAAACAGATTACTGTGATATCTGGTAAAGGTGGAACAGGGAAAACAGTAGTTACTGGCAGCCTGGCTGCTTTAGCTGAAAATAAAGTTATGGCTGACTGCGATGTAGATGCCGCTGACCTGCATCTTCTTCTTCATCCTGAAATTAAAGAAAAGCACGAATTTAAAGGAAGTAAAAAAGCAATTATAGATGAAGAGAAGTGTACACTCTGTGAGAGGTGCATAGAGACTTGTCGATTCGATGCTATTATCAATGACCAATCAGCGATACTCATTGACCCTCTATCCTGTGAAGGCTGCGGTGCCTGCAGCTTAGTCTGCCCTGAGGGTGCTATCGACCTCAAAGAAGAAGTTACTGGTGAGTGGTTTGTCTCTGGTACCAAATATGGAACGATGGTACATGCAGAACTGGAAATTGCTCAGGAGAATTCAGGAAAATTAGTAAGTGTAGTAAGAGAGAAAGCTAAAGATATTGCTCTCCAGGAAGGATTGGACTATGTAATAATTGATGGACCTCCAGGAATAGGGTGTCCGGTGATTGCCTCTCTTTCCGGGATAGATATTGCTTTAGTAGTAACCGAACCCACTTTATCCGGCATTCATGATTTAAAAAGAATAATAGGTGTATGTCAGCATTTTGGAATTAATGAAATCTATATTTGTATAAATAAGTTCGATTTATCTATTTCTAATAGCCACCAGATAGAAAGATATTGTAAAAGCATAGGCATACAAGCCCCGATAAAAATACCTTATGATGAAAAAGTTATAAAATCAGTGGTGCAAGGTATACCCTATGTAGAGTACTCTTCTAATGGAGTCGGAGATAAAATAAGAGAGCTCTGGCAAAAAATAGCGTATAGCGGATAGTTGCCGTATTGCGTCGTGCGTGAATTGACTTACCCATT
Organism: Clostridia bacterium; assembly: GCA_030640665.1. Taxonomy (GTDB): domain Bacteria; phylum Aerophobota; class Aerophobia; order Aerophobales; family AE-B3A; genus JAUWRC01. Next base: position 3,032 of record DAOWIY010000054.1, on the reverse strand, counting down.
AGCCCTGGTGCTCTTTCGCCGGTGACAAAGGACCAGGAACTTCAGTTTTTAAAAAATCAGGCTCAGGCTTTAGGTCAGCAGCTTGGACAAATTAACAAGAGAATTAAAGAACTAGAAGAAAAGAAGTAGTAGGAGAATAAAATGCAAAAGACGTCCGTTGTATCTACATCAGGGCAGCAGGATAAAACGAGAGAAAAAATCAAACATCGGATGGACAAAATCCAGCACAAATTAATCATCATTAGTGGCAAAGGAGGGGTGGGTAAGAGCATGATAGCAGTGAACCTTGCCTATGGCCTACTTTTTCAAGGAAAAACTGTAGGCATTCTCGATGTAGATATCCATGGACCCAGTCTAGCTAAGATGGTGGGCGTAGAGAATCGTCAGTTAAGAGTCTTGCAAGACAATGTTATAGAGCCTATCGCTATCACTCCCAGTTTAAAAATAATTACCATTGCTTCTTTCCTCAAAGACACTGACACCCCAATTATCTGGCGTGGTCCCTTAAAGATGAAGATGATAAATCAGTTTTTAGGTGATGTTGACTGGGGTAAGCTCGATTATCTGGTTATCGATTCTCCTCCTGGTACTGGAGATGAACCTTTAAGCATAATTCAGCTTGTTCCAGGATTAAGTGGAGCGATAATTGTCACTACTCCTCAAGAGATAGCTCTCTTAGATTCTCGCAAATCGGTTAACTTTGCTAAATCTCTTAACGTTCCAGTAATTGGAATTATTGAAAATATGAGTGGCTTAATCTGTCCTCATTGTGGGGGAAAGATCGAGCTTTTTAAGATGGGAGGGGGAGAAAAAGCAGCCCAGGAACTTGAGGTTCCATTTCTTGGCAGGATTCCTATTGAGCCAGCTATAGTGGATTCTACTGATCAAGGTAGGCCCTTTATCCGGGCTTACGGAAAAACACCTACAGCAAAGCTGATGGATGAGATTGTGGGAGAGATTATAAAAAGAGTAGAGAATAAAATATATAGCGTATAGCGGATAGCGTTTAGCGTATAGTTTTTCTCGTGTTGTGTATTGCGTGAAGAAGAAATTTCCTCTCTTGAGGGAGAGGGTGGGGGTGGGAGGAAAAAGCTATGCAGTTTAGGATAGTTAGCGATAACAGAACATGGAATAAAAGCCTAAAGATTAGTTGGGGATTTTCCTGTTTAGTGGGAAAAGAACTTCTCTTCGATACCGGGGAAGATGAAGCTACTCTGCTATTTAATATAAAGATACTGGGAATCTCCCTTGAGGATTTAACCACTGTAGTTATCTCTCATGACCATTATGACCATACAGGGGGGCTCTCAGGAATATTGAAGCGAAATCCCAGGCTAAAGGTTTACGGTCTTTCTGACTTTTCTTCTTCCTTTAAACAAAAAGTAAGAAATTCTGGAGCAGAGTTAATTCAAAAGGATGAGTTTATCTATATTGCTCCTGATATTTACCTCACAGGCAAAATAGTCGCTTCTTATGGAGGAAGTTCTTTAGCTGAGCAGTCTCTTGTGGTGAAGACCGATCCTGGGTTGGTTATAATAACTGGCTGTGCCCATCCAGGAATAATCAGAATTTTGGAGAAAGTGAAGGAGAATTTAGAAGAACCCATTTACTTAGTTCTGGGAGGTTTTCACTTGATGGATAAAGACACAAGAATGATTAAAATGATGGTAGATAGATTCCGCGAGTTAGGAGTAAAAAAGGTAGGTCCGAGCCACTGCACGGGAGAAGAAGCTATCGAATTATTCAAGGAAGAATATAAGGAAGATTTTCTTTCTATAGGGGTAGGCAGGTCAATAGAGATTTGAAAAGAAACGACCCTCATCGAGGCATGAGAAGATTCTCGGAGGATTGGCTAGGGGAAATATAAAGGATTCTAGACCCTTAATTCTCTGAAGTTTTGTTCATCGAGCATAAGTCTTTCTCCATAGTGGGAAATTGAGTGGAGATTGATATGTTTTATTTTTTTTACTGCTTCTTCTGCTAGTCTCTTTCGTTCTTGAGATAGCAGCATTTCGCTTGCTCCTGCAGCAGCAGCATTTCCCACTTGTTCTATTTTTTCTAAAGGGACTGCTGGCACCAATCCTATCCTCCTCGCATTTGCTTTATCAATATAATTACCAAAAGAACCCGCCAGATATACCTTGTCTAAGTCATTAATACCTATTCCTGCTTCTTCCAACAATGCTTTTATTCCTAAAGAAATAGCAGCTTTGCTCCACATTAAACCTCCTTCTCCCTTAATGTCATTTTGGGTTATATGAATTTTATCTGTTATCCTGAATATTTTCCCATAGGTAAGATATCCATTTTCATCCATTTTTTTATTTTTAATTAATTCTGCCATTAAATCAATTATTCCAGAGCCACAAATTCCTATTGGCTCCACGCCACCTATGGTTTCCCAGTTTATTTTCCCATTATCTAGACTTATTCTCTGAATTGCTCCCTTTACCGCAGGCATAGGCTCTAAAGCCGGCCCTGCTGCACAAGAAGTTGCTATTATTCCCCCATCATATTTTAAAACAACCTCTCCATTGGTTCCTATATCTATAGCCATAACTACTTTGGTTGTATTAAATAAACTTGAAGACAGACAAACGGCTGTTGCGTCTGCACCTACATGGGAGCCTATAAGAGGGGCACCATAGATATTTGCATTCTCATTTATAGATAAAGAAAGGCGGGATGCCTTTTTATTTAAAAAAGTGGGATCTTCCTTTAGCTCTGTTATTGATTTAAAGGGACTGGCTCCAATGGTTTGTACATCTAGAGCAAAGAATATATCCCTCATCGTAGGATTGCCAACCACAATCATCTCATAGATATGGCGTTCATCACAGGGCATGCCTCTTATTTTTTTATTAATAGAAGAGATTAAGTCCTGGTGCAGCCTGCCAGGTCTTTTTCTATCATATGTTATCCTGCTCATGACATCATTACCATCGATTATTCTTTGAGGATTTTCAAAAGCATAGGTATAGATATGGTCTCCATTTTCTAAGTTCATTAAATGAAGTACTATAGTGGTAGTT
>DAOWIY010000018.1 GCA_030640665.1 Clostridia bacterium | reverse complement strand
TAGGGGAAGAGGGATAGGATGAGGGGACACAATATACGATATACTATATACGACATACGGGTTTTTTATGCCCACTTCTCACCAATGAAGTTCAACCCCTGTAAAGTCAGAGTAGAGTTTACCTCATCTATCTCCTCACACTCTTCGGCTAATAAAATTCCCAACCCTCCTGTAGCTACAACTTTTACTTTTTCCCCTAACTCTTTTTTTATTCCTCCTATTATCTCTCGAACTCCTCCCAAAGAATGGTAAAAGATCCCTGAAGTTAGACTATCATTGGTGTTCTTACCAACGAAATGGACTGGCTTTCTAAACTCTACAGGAAATAAAGCTTCTGCCTTTTCAGCAAGACTTTCTATAGCACATCTTACCCCCGGAGCAATAACCCCTCCCAGGTATTCCCCTTTCTCTGATACCACATCAAAGGTAGTAGCGGTCCCAAAATCTATAACTACAGCCGGAAGTTTGTATAACTCGGAAACAGCAACTACATTGGCTATCCTGTCTGCCCCAACTTCCCGGGGATTATCACAAAGAAGGGGAATCCTTATTTTTTCTCCTTTTACCTCAAAAGATAAAATTTTGAAATATTTCTCTACCGCTTTTTTTAAAGGGGCAAAGATAGAGGAGACTACAGAAGAGATGATCACTTTCTCAATATTAACTTCCCCCTTAAACCTTTTTATCCATTGAGAAAGTAAGATTCCCCACTCATCAACCTCCTTTTTAGGCTGGGTAGCAAATTCCCCATTTAAAACCAGTTCCCTCTTTCTAAATATCCCTGTCTTAACCAGTGTATTACCTACATCTATAACTAAATTCATTTTATATAAACTTCCTCAGAACTGATCCTTTTTTGCATCCCGCTCTCCAATCTCAAAATTAACCCACCCTCTTCATCTATACCTTGAACCACTCCGAGAAATTCTCCCTCTCTAGTCTGAACTCCGACCTGTTTTCCCAATAAAGAGGAGAACCCACGAGCCTCTTCTAATATCGAAGAGAAATCATTCTGAGAAGAAAAATAGAGCCTTTCTAACTCTTCCAACAAACACTCCTGGAAGATCTCGTTGGAGACAGAATGCCCTATTTCCCTTTTCAGTGAAGTAGCAGTAAAGCACAAAGGAGAAGGAAATTCTTCTATATTTATATTCACACCTATTCCCATAATGACAAAAATTACCCTCTTTCGGATACTCCTTGCTTTGCACAGCACCCCTCCCACTTTTTTCCCATTTATTATAGCATCATTAGGCCAGCGGATTCTGGGAGAAAGAAGAGAAAACATCTTCCTTACACTCCTGGCTATCCCAATAGCTCCCAGAATACTTAATCGGGAAACACAAAAGCTTGTGGGAGGACGCAGGATAAGAGAAAGCCATAATCCTCCTTGCGGCGAAAACCAATAATGACCTGCTCGACCCTCTCCCTCAATTTGTTCTTCAGATACTACTAGTGTTCCCTCCTCTGCTCCCTGTTCTGCAAGCTGACAAGCGATTTTATTGGTAGATTTTACTTGAGCATATGTATAAATTTTTTTGCCAAATATCCTTACACCCGAAACTAGACTCATAACTTAATCCTCTCTACCCTTTTGCTGTCTTCTTCCAGTTTTTTAGTCAAGTAAAGATGGGAAGGAAACTCCTCTATTTCTCGAAGTCTAGCTGCAAGCTCGATCTTGATTGGCTCTTCATAAATATCCCCTTTGAATCTTAATATATGTACTTCCACTCCAAAAGAGGTATCCCCAAAGGTAGGTTTGCTTCCCACATTTATAATCCCTCTATAAGTTTTTCCCTTTAAACTAATCCTGCCCGCATAGACCCCCACACCAGGCAAAAGTTTATGAAGCTCAGGCTCCAGGTTAGCTGTAGGATAGCCTAAATTCCGACCTCGCCTCTTACCCTTTACCACTTTTCCTAAAACAGTTGGATATCGACCCAACCATTGGGTAACCTTCTCTATTTCTCCTTTCCTTAACCACCCACGAATCAAAGAGCTGCTAAGTTTCTCCTTTCCTATTTTCAAAAGAGGAATTACCTTCAGTTTATATCCAAATATCTCTTCTTTCTCCTTTAACCAATCCACATTCCCCTCTCGCCCTTTGCCAAAAACAAAGTCCTCCCCTACTATTATCTCTTTTATTTCTAAGTTCTGACCTAATCTCTTCATAAAAGAATAAGGAGAAAGAGAAGCAAGCTGGGGAGTAAAGGCAAGAATTATTACTAAATCTATCCCTATTTGAGCTAGAATTTCCTTCTTTTCTTCCCGTACAGTTAAAAAGGATAAAGGCTCCCCAAAGAAAGATTGATCAAAATAGGAAGCAAAGGTAATAACACAAGTTTTTCCTCTCCTTTTTTTTGCCTGGTTTACCATCTCCTCAAGGATTCGTTGATGCCCCTTATGAATCCCATCATAAAAACCAATGGTAAGAATAATATCCTTATATCTTTCTTTCTGGAGAAATCCTTCTTTGACTTCCATTTTTAAGCCAAGACCCTAAGATATTTAAACCCTATTTTATCCCTGTAAAAGTGAGTTTCCTCTTGTAGGCTTACCGCTACCGCTAGAAGCTGCCCTTCTTGACTACATATTCGAACTCTCTCACCTTTTCCTAATCCAGGAGGTAAATTATCAAGATGGGATAAATAAAGAGATCCACCCCACTTGACTATCTTTTCCGCTCCAGCTTTCACTGTGACTAAAGGTAAGTAGGGTAAGGCATCCTTCAAAGAATAAACATTTTCTTCTCCTAATCCCTTATCTAATTCCTCAAACTTTTTAGCCTGCTTTAAATCAAAAGGACCTATACTAGTTCGACGAAGAGAAGCTTGATAGGCTCCAAAACCAGCGGCTTCTCCTATATCAGCACATAGACTTCTAATATAGGTTCCTTTTGAACAACGTACCTTGAATTCTACTTGAGGGTGAGAGTTAAGGGTAAATCTCAAAAGCTCAAGTTCATAAATTTGAACTCTCCTTGAGCTACGCTCAACCATCTGTTTCCTTCTTGCCAGTTCATATAATCGTTCCCCTTGATAATGAACAGCAGAAAACATAGGAGGAGTTTGAATTATTTCCCCTCTAAAACGACTAAATAGCTCTTCCACTTTCTCTTTAGATAAAGAAGAAGCATTTTTCTCTTCTACCACCTCCCCTTCCTCATCCAGGCTGGAAGTGGTAAGACCAAAAACCATCTTGCCCTGGTAGGTCTTATCCAGGTCCTGCAAAAAAGGAGTTAGTTTCGTAGCCCGCCCCACACATATAAGAAGAAGGCCTGTAGCTGCTGGATCTAGTGTTCCTGCATGTCCCACTTTCTTTATCTTTAAAACCTGTCTGACTTTATCTACTACATCGTGAGAACTTATCCCCTTTGGTTTATCTACCAGTAAAAGCCCCTCCATCCTCACCCTCTAAAAAATTTCCATTTTTGAATTTATGAGGGAAATTCTTCTTTCCTTTTTAACAAACTCTACAACTTTAGATAAAACACTCTGAGAAAACCTTCTCTCTGCAGCTATAAAAGCTACCCCTATGAGAGTCTTCTGCCAGAGGTCCTGATGTCCAATCTCAGAGGCAGAAACATTAAAATTGTTTCTTATACGAGTAATTAGACTCTTTACAGTACGGCGTTTTTCTTTTAAAGAGTTACTAGAAAATAGCTGAATTTCCAGTTCTAATACGCCCACAACCATCTTTCCCTAATCAACCCTCTTCATTTCATAGACTTGAATTGTATCCCCTTTCTCTATTTTATCGAAGCCATCTATATTTACTCCACATTCCAGTCCCTTTAAAACTTCTTTTGCATCACGATCGAAGCGTTTAAGGCCCCTAATAATACCCTCCCCTATCATTTTTTCCTCTCTAAAAACTCTTACTTTACTTCCCCTGACAAGCTTCCCCTCTTTAACATAAGAACCTGCTACTGTTCCTACTTTAGAAATGGTGAACATCTCCCGAATCTCTGCCTCTCCTATCACCTCTTCTTTGTATTGGGGCTCCAGAAGACCCCCCACAATTTTTTCGACATCCTCTATCATTTTATAGATGATCTCGTAGCTTCTTATGGTTACTTCTTCCTCTTTGGCTAAGGTTCTATTTACTGAAGATATCACTGTATTAAAATTAATAAGTATTGCTTTTGATGCAGAGGCCAGAAGGATATCAGATTTTTTTATTTCCCCTATTCCTCGATGGACAATATTTATCTTTACTTCTTCATTCTCTAAATTTTTTAGTGTGTCTGAGAGAGCTTTCAATAAACCTTGAGAATCTGCTTTGAGGATAATATTTAAAGTTTTTTGTCTTTCCTCGGCTTCTTCATAAAGATTTTCTAAAGTGAAAATATCTCTTTTTACCAAACCTTTTTTCCGCTCCTCTGTCTTAACTTTTTCTGATAACTGACGAGCTTCTCTCTCATTTTCTATTCTTTTAAATATACTTCCGGGAGTTCCTACATCAGAAAGTCCTAAAGCTCTTACTGCGGTGGAGGGCCCTGCTTTCTCTAAACTCTCTCCTTTCCAATTAATAAGAGCCCTTACTTTTCCATAAACTGATCCCCCCACTAAAATATCACCTATTCGCAATGTTCCCTCTCGGATAAGTAGTGTAGCACAGGGGCCTTTTTGTCTATCCAACTCACCCTCTATTACCACTCCTTGAAAATCTCCATCTGGATCCGCCTCTGACTCTAGCATTTCTGCTTCTAAAAGGATCGTCTCTAGAAGTCCATCTAACCCTTGCTTGGTTAAAGCAGAAACTTCCACAAATATAGTCTCACCTCCCCACTCTTCAGGCACTAAATTATACCTTTTCAACTGTTTCTTAACTCGCTCTGGTTTTGCTTCTTCTTTATCTATCTTATTTATAGCTACCACAATGGGTACCTTAGCTGCTCTAGCATGATCAATTGCTTCCACTGTTTGAGGCATAACTCCATCATCACCTGCTACGACCAAAACAACGATATCGGTAACCTGAGTTCCATGAGCACGCATAGCTGTAAAAGCCTCATGACCAGGGGTATCGATAAATACAATTCTCTTCCCCTGAAATTCTATTTCTGAGGCTCCGATCTTTTGGGTGATTCCTCCTACTTCTCCTTGGGCTATGGCTGTTTTTCGTACAGCATCTAGAAGTGAAGTCTTTCCATGGTCTACATGGCCTAATAACGTCACTACAGGAGCCCGCATCAGCTTCCTTTTTTTAAGAGAAAGCTTCTTTTGTGCCTTCTTCTTTACCTGTTTGATTTCTTCTGAAGATAAACTACTTAGAGAAGTTTTGCCCTTTATCTTTAAATCAGAAAGAATCTTTAGGAGTTTCTGAGCAGACAAATTTAATTTTTTAGCTAACTGATAAACCCGCATTAATCTTTCCTTTCAGATTTGTCCTCTATTTTCATAGCTTCGTTCAAAATCTTTTCCGCTGTCTTGGGCCCAATCCCTCGAACTTTAGATAAGGCCTCAACACCACCTCTTACAATGTCTCTGTGGGTTAGAAAACCAGCTTCTTTGAGAAAAGCTAAAGTCTTTTCCCCTATCCCAGCAAGATGCTTTAAAAAAATTGCTTCCTCTACTATCTGCTCAAGAGATCTTACATCAATCTGCCATCCTGTTAACTTTACCGCCAACTTTACATTCTCTCCATGACTTCCAATGGCTAAAGAAAGTTGATCATCAGCAACGATAGCCTTTGCTACCTTATTAGACTCGTCGAGTTTAACCTCTATTATCTCGGCTGGCTTCAAAGAATTCTTTATAAAAGTAGCTATATCTTCACTGTACCTTATTATATCAATCCTCTCCTTTTCCAATTCTAAGAGGATAGCTTTAATACGAGAACCTCGCAGGCCTACACAGGCTCCTACAGGGTCTACTTTCTCCTGCTCCGATTCTACCACTACCTTGGCTCTTCTTCCCGCATCCCGCTTTATCTGTCTAATTTTAACAATTCCCTCTCCTATCTCTGGCACTTCTAACTCAAAAAGCCTTCTTAAGAAATTAGGGTGGCTCTGAGAAAGGACAATACGGGGACCCTTGGGCTCTCGCGTAACCCGCAGAATATAGGCCTTTATTCGCCCTCCTTGCCTATATTTTCTATTAACCAACTGCTCTCTCTTAGGAAGAATCCCCTCTGTTTTACCTAAATCAATGAGAACAAAGCGATCAGCTTCATAGCGCACCGTCCCACTAATCATTTCTCCTTCTCTCTTCTTAAATTCCTGATAAAGAAGGTCCTTTTCCATCTCTACAATCTGCTGTATCATCACATACTTACCAGTACTAGCAGCAATCCTACTAAATTGGAAAGGATTTACTTCTACCTCTACTTCATCCCCCAACTTCACCTTCTCATTATTTTTTCTGGCCTCTTTTAAAGATATCTCTATCCCGGGACTGTCTACTTTTTTAACTACTTTCTTGCTTATGAGCACTTGAAATTTCCCTTTTTTTTCATCTAGAATCACTTGTAAGTTCTGTGGTAACTGACCATATTTTTTCTTATAAGCAGAAAGCAGGGCCTCCTTAACGCTTTCTAATAATACCTCAGGAGAAAGACCTCTCTCTCTTCCAATACGCTCTAGAAGAAAGAAAAAATCACTATTTTGCATTTTGTTGCACCAATTCTTTCATTTTTTGAAAAACGGCATCTTTTTTAACTTTCACCGTGGTTTTCTCTCGACGAGTTTTAATTTCTATCCTGCTCTCCTTTAAAAAGGTGTTACCAATAATTATTTTTAAGGGAATGCCTACAAGATCTGCATCATTAAATTTTACCCCTGCATTTAGGTCTCGATCATCCCATAATATATCTAATCCCCCATTTTTTAGTTGAAGATAAATTTCCTCCGCTACTTTAAAAACCTCGGGAGATGTCGCTATTACTACAGCCTGAAAGGGAGCAATTTCCTTCGGCCAGATGATACCTTCTTCATCATAGTTCTGCTCAATAATTGCTGCCAGGAGTCTACTCACTCCGATTCCGTAACACCCCATAACAAAGTATTTCTCTTTTCCCATGCGGTCCAGAAAGGTAGCCTGCAAACTGCGAGAATACTTTTCTCCTAGCCAAAAAAGATGTCCTACTTCAATTCCCCGCTTTATCCTTATTTTACTTTTGCAGAGGGGACACCTATCTCCTGAAGCCGGAAACCCTATATCTCCTATTACAGTGGGTTGAAAATCCCTACCCGGTTCCAATTTAGCTACGTATTCGCATTCTTCGCACTCCATTATTCTATCTTCCCCCAAAGGAGCCAGAACTATGAATTCATCTGAGCGTTTTCCTCCTATAGGTCCTGTGTCAGCCTCTACTAATCTATAATTTAGGCCGCAGCGAGAAAAAATTCTTTCATAAACCTGCTTCATTTTCTCGTAAATTATCATCAACTCTTTCTCGCTCTGACAGAAGCTATAGGCATCCTTCATCAAAAACTCTCTTGTCCGAATAACTCCTCCCCGTGCTCTTGGCTCATCTCTAAATTTTGTTTGAATTTGATAAACTACAAGAGGAAGCCTTTTATAGGAGTTTATCTGGTGCTTCGCTAGCTGAGTAATCATCTCCTCGTGAGTAGGACCAAGGACGAAATCTGCCTTCTTTCTATCCTTAAAACGGAGAAGCTCTTCTCCATAATTTTCCCATCTTCCACTCTTTTTCCAAAGCTCGGCTGGCTGAACAAAGGGAAGGAGCAACTGATGTGCTCCAACCTGGTTCATTTCCTCCTCTATAATAGAGGTGACCTTAGCCAAAACCCTATATCCCAAAGGAAGATATGAATAGACGCCTGCAGCAAACCTCATTATTAAACCTGCCCTGAGCATTAACTTGTGACTTATACATTTAGCCTCTGTAGGAGCCTCTTTAGAAGTAGTAATTAGATATTGAGAAAGTCTCATCGCTTTAGTCCTTAAAAAACACGAGCCCCAAAAGGGCTCGTGAGTAGAAAATACCACTAATCTGTTTTTGTCTTCGGGCTACCTCCTCCGATTCCAAGAGCTCCCTCAAAAGCCTCTCTTGTTTTTTAGTATAGCCTATCAGCGAAAAAAGTCAAGCATTACGCGTTTCTTTTACTTCACCACCTCCCTTAAACCCTTTCCTGTTTCAAACTTAACTACTTTTTTAGCTGGGATTTGTATCTTTTCCCCTGTTTGGGGATTTCTTCCTTTCCTCGATTTTCTGTTTCTTACCCGAAAGGTGCCAAAGTTAACCAGCGTAATCTTTTCACCTCCGGAAAGAGCTTCTGCGATGGTTTGAGTTACAGCATCTACTACTTTCCTTGTATCCTTTTTAGTTAAACCTACCTCATCTGCTACTTTTTCTATTAACTGTGCCTTATTCATCCTTTCTCCTCCTTATTCTTTTGTCTTTTTCTCTCTTTAATTCAGGAACATCCAGCGCTTTATCATCGTACCATATCATTACCTTCTTCCTATCGCCTCTCAAAGAAAGTTAAGTTCAGAAAGATCTTTCAGCATATTATAATATAAGCGGTAGAATATTGTAACATAACTCTAGTAATGTACAGTCTGTACCGATAGATTATCATAGTATAATACTACTTATTGTGTTAATTGTCAAGATAATTAGAGAAATTTTCTTTAATGAATTGGGTCTCCTCTTTAGAAAAAATCAATGTTCCCTGGATGGGAAACAGAAATCTTAGTCTTTACTTTGAAAAGTAGTATTTTTTTCTACACGTGATAATCTCTGTTATCTAAAATAAAAAACCCATTCTCATATATTTATATCTATTATGAAAGAACGGATTAATTTGCTAGCCAAAGCTTCATTTTAACCAAATATGCACAATTTTTTTGCCAATTTTGAACTTGTTAAAAAATTCACTTATTTGAGATGATAAGTTACTTTACTGGTGAGGATTCAGAGTTTTTTAAAGGTAGGTATCTTAATTTTTCTTCTATATCTTTGTGACCAATTTTGCACATCTTCTAAAATGCTATATTTAAAAAATATTTAAATTTCAGCTTCTGGAGAGGCTACGGGAGAAGATGAACATTAATGCCCACTCTCTATAAAGCCGTTCTTATTCGCTGAATTTCAGTTGTTGCTTAAGTTCCAGCCTCTAGATAGTATAGAAAGATGGACATTAATGTCCATCTTTCTATACTATAAATTCTTCTTATTTTTGCTCAATTTAACTATTGACTTAATTTTTAGCCTTTGAAGAACATAGAAAGGCGAACATTGAACATTATTGTCTACTTTGTAAAATTGGCTTTTTTGTTAGAATGCTAAAATAGCTCCAGCTGCTTCTCTTCTTCCTTTTCTTCTTTGCCAAATATACTAACTTCTCCATAAACTCCATCCTCCTCAGAAGTAAGAGCTTCTTTTAGCTCATTTAGCTAAAGAGGATGAGTAAAATCTGCAGTGAGGACATACTGCTTTCTCTGTCTCTTGCTTCTTGCATCTTGCTTCTTATGATTCACCATTTACGATTCACTAATCAGCTTATCACTTATAGCTTATAGCTTAAGACTTACAGCTGGAGTAAGGTGAGGGAGTGCAAGCAACAAGAGACGAGCGGTTAACAACGGATTTCGATTGAGCATCCGCTAATGGCTGCTTGCTTTATAGCAGGCGACATAATGTTCTTCCCCTATATCCTTAAGTAAAGGCTCTTCCTTCTTACATCTTTGGGTTGCGTATGGACATCTAGGGTGGAATCGGCAGCCGAGAGGAGGATTTGCTGGACTGGCCACATCTCCTTTTAATATTATCCGCTCTCGTTTGACCTCGGGGTCGGGAATGGGGATGGCGGAAAGAAGAGCTTCTGTATAAGGATGTTTGGGAGAGGAATAGATCTCCCTCCAACTGGCTAATTCCACTATTTTTCCCACATACATTACGGCTATTCTATTACTAATGTACTTTACTACGCTCAAATCATGGGCTATGAAAAGATAGGTTAAGTTAAATCTGGTCTGTAATTCTTTCAACAAATTAATTACCTGAGCCTGGATAGAAACATCTAAGGCAGACACAGGCTCGTCACAAACCACAAATTTAGGGTTGATGGCCAGGGCGCGGGCAATACCTATTCTTTGTCTCTGACCTCCACTAAATTCATGAGGATATCTTCTTATGTGCTGTTCTTTTAATCCCACGATTCTCAATAGCCGACGAACTCCCTCCTCCTTTTCCTTACCTTGGACAAGATTATGGATGAGCATGGGCTCACTGATAATATCTCCTATTGTCATTCGGGGGTTAAGGGAGGCATAAGGATCCTGGAAGATAATTTGCATATCCCGGCGCAACCTACGTAGTTCTTTCCTCTCTAAATTAGTTATATCTTTATTTTCAAAGAACACCCTTCCCTTTGTAGGCTCTATTAACCTCAAAATGGATCTTCCTACAGTTGTCTTGCCACATCCACTCTCGCCAACCAGACCCAAGGTCTCGCCTCTTTTGACAGAAAAGCTTATTCCATCAACAGCTCTCACGTACCCAATAACTCTGGAAAAAATCCCTCCTTTTATGGGAAAATACACTCTTAGGTTCTTTACCCTTACTAAATTCTCATTTTCCCTCATATCTCATCATACCTCCAACATCTAACCCGGTGTTCATCTACTACATTCATAAGCGGAGGCTCCTCTGTCATACACTTTTTCTTTGTAAAAGGACAGCGAGGATGAAATCTACATCCATCCGGAAAACTTAAAGCATCGGGAACCATTCCATTTATTACCTGAAGCTTAACTTCTCTATCCATATCCAGTCGAGGCAGAGATTTTAACAAACCACGGGTATAGGGATGCTTGGGGTGGCGAAAGATCTCACGTGTATCAGCAGATTCTATTGCCTTACCCGCATAAACCACTATTACCCTATCTGTCATCTCCGCAATTACTCCTAAATTGTGAGTTATAATTAGTACCGATATCCCCAGCTCCTTTTGCAACTTACTGATTAAATCCAGAATTTGAGCCTGGATGGTAACATCAAGGGCAGTAGTTGGCTCATCGGCTATCAGTAATTCAGGATTGCAAGAAAGAGCTATAGCTATCATTACTCTCTGTCTCATTCCTCCACTCATTTGATGAGGATACTCCTTTAATCTCCTGGAAGGCTCGGGAATTTCTACTAATTTTAGCATTTCAAGAGTTTTCTTCTGAGCTTTCTTTTTATCAAGTCCCTGATGCAACCTTATGGCCTCGGAAATCTGCTTACCTATGGTGTAGACTGGATTAAGCGAGGTCATAGGCTCTTGAAAAACCATAGAGATGTTCTTTCCCCTTATTTTGCGCATAGCCGGTTCGCTTATTTTCAAAATATTCCTTGCTTTAAAGTATATCCTACTACCATCCATTATTTTTGCTGGAGGCATCGGAAGGAGACGCATTATAGATAAAGCAGAAACGCTCTTCCCACAACCACTTTCCCCAACCATACCCAGCGTTTCTCCTTTGTTGATTTCAAAATCAATACCGTCCACTGCTTTTACTACCCCATCCTTTGTATAAAAATAAGCCTTTAGATTCTTTACTGAGAGCAAAGTCTTTTTCACTTTATTTCCTCTTCGATCTTTTCTTATCCCGTTTTCTCCAGTTACAAACTAAAGCTCACAAGCGAATAGCTATAGCAATTTTTAGCTAGGGATGAGTTTAGTTATATTCGTAAAATAAGAGTTAGGGGTGATTAGGATACCTATGTCCTATCCAAACGAAAAGCTTTAACAGTTTTAAATCCAAGTTAAAGTTTCATATGGGGATCCAGGGCGTCACGTAAGCCATCGCCAAGGAAATTAAAGGCAAACATAGTAATAGATAAAGCCAGAGCAGGAAATAGCACCAGATGTGGATAGGAACGCATTCCCTGGTATCCCTCAGAAATCATCATTCCCCAGCTGGGAGTGGGAGGATTGACTCCTAATCCAATAAAACTCAAGAATGCCTCATATAAAATGTAACTGGGAATAGTTAAGGTTTGACTAATAATACAGGGACCAATTATATTGGGAAGAATGTGATGAAATATGATTCGCAGATTACTTGCCCCCATTGCTCGAGCACTTTCAATGAATTCTTTTTCCTTCAAGGAAAGAGTCATTCCCCTTGCTAGACGAGCCATTCCTAACCAGGAAGTTAATCCGATGCCAATAAAAATGAAGAACATTCCTCCAAAAGCGTTATCAATACTGCTCAATACTCCTGCCAAGGTGCCCGGCTCGATGGAGGCAAAGGTGGATTTGAAGTATACCATAAGCAAAATAATCAAGAGCAAAGTAGGAATGCCGTAGGCAATGTCAACAAGGCGCATCATATAATTATCCATCTTGCCGCCAGCATAGCCAGCAATAAGACCATAGATAATTCCGATAACAAAACTCACCGTCGCCCCCATCAAACCGACAGATAAGGATACTCGGGTTCCATAGATGATACGACTGAGGAGGTCTCTTCCCATAAAATCAGCTCCCAGCAGGTATTTTCCTCCCGGCTTGGCATAATTATCCCAGAAGTTACTCTCATCGTAGGAATAAGGAGCAATGAGAGCGGCAAAGATAGCGGCTAAACAAAGAGCGATTACTATAACTCCCCCGATTACTGCCATCCTATTTCTCATCAACCGATACAAGGCATCTTTCCAGAGACTTGTTTCTTTAACTTTTCTAGCTTCCTCTTTCTCTCTTACTCCTATCTTCATTTTTGTACCTTTATCTACTCTTATTCATATCTGATACGGGGATCTAGAAAACCATAAGTTATGTCCACCACCAGATTAGCCATAACAATAACTGCTCCGAAAAAGAGAGTGATACCCATAATTACCGGGTAGTCTCTGTTGGTAACACTGGTGACGAAATATTTTCCTATTCCCGGGATAGCAAAAATCTGCTCTACAATCATTGAACCGGTGATGATAATAGCAAAGATAGGACCTAAAACAGTAGTTACGGGGATAAGTGCATTTTTTAAGGCGTGATGTAGCATTACTATGCGTTCTGATAAACCTTTAGCTCTTGCCGTTCGAATGTAGTCCTCTCGAACAACCTGCAGCATACTGGCCCGAGTTAGTCTGGCTATGATAGCCGAATAGGCAGTCCCCAGGGTTATGGCTGGCAAAATCATATGGCTTATTCCTCCCCATCTGGCTATGGGAAACCAATCTAGCTTCAGGGCAAATATCCACATCAAAAAAGGACCCAGAGCCATATTGGGAAGAGAAACTCCCAGTATGGCCAGCCACATACAGGTATAGTCAATAGCTGTGTTCTGCTTTAAAGCGGCTAATATTCCTAAAGGAATGCCTAATGCGACAGCAATAAAAAAGGCAAACAATCCTAATTGAGCTGATATGGGAGCCTGCTGTCGGATGATATCATTCACTGTCCTACTTCTGGAAGAAAAAGAAGGACCAAGGTCAAAACGGATAATTCCTCCTAAATAGTTCAAATACTGTTTCCAGAAGGGCTCATCCAGGTGATAATATGCCTCCAGGTTAGCCATAATTGTCTTGGGTAACTTTTTTTCTCGGTCAAAGGGACCTCCCGGAATCGTGTGCATAAGAGTAAAAGTAATTAAAGAAAGTATCAGTAAAATAATTACTGCCCAAAAAATGCGTCTGATAATGTAAGCAAACATTCTCTTCCTCTTATCAAAACAAAAAGACACATATAGCCCCTACCGCTGCATAGCAGGGGCTATATGTTTGAAGACAAATCTTTACACTTCTTTAGTGAGCTAAAACCTTCCAATCCTTAACATGTTCGCCCCCCATAGGAGCATATGTTCTCTTGACATAGGGTTTAGTCAAGGTAACCCGGGTGTACCAGTAAATGGGGGCAATAGCAGCATCTGTATCACAGAGAATTCTCTCCGCTTCTTTGTACATCTCTTCCCTTTCAGCAGGATCAAGTCCGCGGGCCGCTTCCTCTACCAACCTATCATATTCTGGATTAGAGAAATTGGCATAGTTAGATCCGGATTTAGAATGAAATACCTCGTTGAGCCAACAATTAGCATCGGGATAATCTGTGCACCAACCCGAGCGGTAAATTTGGGGAGCATCCTCTCTACAAGTCTTCAAAAAGACTCCCCACTCCTGGTTAGCCAAATTCACCTTCACTTGCAGTACTTGCTGCCACATAGCTTGAATAACCTGGGCAATTTTCCGGTGACTTTCACTCGTATTGAACATTAAAGTAACAACAGGGAAGTCTTTTCCTCCAGGATAACCAGCCTGGGCAAGAAACTCCCGCGCTTTTTCTGGATTAAAGGGATATCCAATTTCTTCAGCCGGGTCAACGTGACCGAAAATGCCCGGGCAGACAAAAGTGGTAGCCGGTTTCTGCTCTCCCTTGGTAACGGTGGCAATCAAAGTTTCCCTGTCAATCGCTGAAGCAAAAGCTTTGCGCACCAGAGGATTATCAAAAGGGGGTTTCTCGTTGTTAAACCCGTAGTAGTAAGTACAGAGCCTGGGAGCTATACGAAGTTCCTTACTTAATACAGGATCTGCCTTTATTCTCTCCATATCCTCCAGAGGTACCTCTCTTAGTGCATTCAGTTCTCCACCTTCATACAGAGCTAAAGCAGTAGACTGCTCTTCTATCATCACGCAGTAGATTTCATCAATCTGAACCTTATCTGCCTCATAGCAATCGGGATTTTTCACCATAACCAGAT
>DAOWIY010000104.1 GCA_030640665.1 Clostridia bacterium | reverse complement strand
AGGGTTGGTTTCCATAAACATAGCCTGGCACAGAGGATAGATTTTATAATGAAGCTCTTGGGCTTTTTTGATTTCTCCTGCAAGATAAGCCTTTATCATTTTTGTCATCTCTTCTGGTATAATATTAGCCGTTGCCGCTATAGCTCCACATCCACCCAAAGAAAGAATGGGCAGAGTCTGGGAGTCATTCCCGGAAAGAACCGCAAAGCCAGGCTCTGAGGAAGAGATAATACTGGAAACCTGGTCCATATCTCCGCTTGCTTCCTTGATTCCTACTATGCCTTTGAGTCTGCTTAATTTAGCTATGGTGAGAGCAGAGATATTTATTCCTGTGCGTGAGGGAATATTATAAATAACGATAGGAAGGCCAATGGTTTCTAATTTGCGGTAATGGGCTTCCAATCCCTTAGGGGTGGGTTTATTGTAATAGGGGACTATTACCAGAGCTCCATCTGCTCCTATTTCTCTGGCGTATCTGGTTAACTCTTCTGCCTCTTTAGTATTATTGGAACCTGCCCCGGCGATTACAAGTGCTTTCCCCTTAACTTCTTCCACAGTTATTTTAATCACGCGCTTATGCTCAGCAAAAGATAAAGTAGGTGACTCTCCCGTTGTCCCACAGGGAACTATCCCATCTACCCCTTTTCCCAGGCAGAACCCGATAAGTTTTCTCAAAGCCTCCTCATCCACTTCTCCTCCTTTAAAAGGAGTAACAATAGGTACAAAACATCCCTTAAACATATTATTTCCCCTTCCTTTCATATCTTCCTTCATAAACCACCTTCGCTTCGCCTTCCAGAAAGACTTGGGCAAAATTAGTTTTATCCCTCCTCTGGAAATAGACTTTGAGACCTCCCCCCTTTGTTTTTACCTTTAAAGGAGAGCCTAACCCTCGAACTATATCGGCGATAATAGCTGCTGCTACTACTCCTGTGCCACAACTCAAAGTTTCTCCCTCCACCCCCCTCTCATAGGTTCTAACTTTAAGCCCATTTCTTTCTACTTCTACAAAATTCACATTAGTTCCCTGAGGCTGAAAATATGGATGATATCTTATCTTGGGTCCTAGTTTCTCCAGAGGGGCCTTCTCCACCTCCGGAACAAAAAGGATAAAATGAGACACCCCTGTATCTAAATAATGTCCCTCATAAGAGCCGTCTTCCAGGATTAATTTTAAGTTAAGATGTAGGCGAGAGGGGTCTTTCATTCTTATTTTGACTTGGGTTTCATTCATATAAGAACTAATAGGTCCGGAAAGGGTCTCAAAAGAACATTTTTCCCCTGCAATTCCCTTTAAATAAACAAATCTGGCTATACATCGGGCTGCATTTCCACACATCTCTGCTTCTGTACCATCAGGATTGAAGATACGCATCTTAAAGTTGGCTTTATCCGATTCTTCCAGGAGAAGAAGTCCATCTGCTCCAATTCCCTTCTTTCTCGAACAGACTCTTTTAGAAAAATTCTCTCTATCTTTAATAATTTTGCCGCGGTTATCAACTACAATGAAGTCATTACCACTACCTTGCATCTTAGTAAAGGGGATAAGATCAAAAATAGGTTCTTTTTGAGAAGGAAAGATGGCCACCTCTCGCTTAGATGGAGAAATTGTGGAAAAATTCTTGGCCGAAGAATCCTTGGAGGAAGAGAATAATTCATCAGGGATAACCTCACCCTTAATAAGGTCCTGGTAAGTTTCTCTTTTTCGAATTATCCACCAGTGGTCCTCTTTTACTAATACCTCTGCTGGTCTTGGTCGGGCATTGTAAGAGAAGCTCATGCTAAAACTATAGGCTCCGGCATCCATTAGAGCCAGATACTCTCCTTCTGAGATTTTAGGAAGGCTCCTTCCCAAAGCAAAAAAATCTCCTGATTCGCATACGGGTCCTACCACATCTACCGTCTCGTCAGATTCCGCCTCATCAGGCTCTTTTAATTTTTTTATCTGGTGGTAGGCATCATAAAGAGAGGGTCTGATGAGATCATTCATCCCTGCATCTACAATGATAAATGTTTTTTCTCTCCTTCTCTTTTTATAAAGTACCTGGGTGATTAAGAGGCCGGCAGGGCCAACTAAAAATCTTCCCGGCTCTATGATTAATTTCGCTTCTCTTTTTTTGATTAAGGGATAGATTTTTTCTGCTAGCTCTTCAATATCTAGGGGAGGCTTTCCCTTCTTATAACTAATTCCAAATCCCCCTCCCATATCTATATATTGGAGGTCTAAGCCCTTTTCTTTGAGAAGATCAAAGAGCTCTCCTGCTTTTTCTAAAGCTCTAAGATAAGGTTCAGAGCTGGTTATTTGAGAGCCTATATGCATATGAATTCCCACAGGTTTTAATAGGGAAGATTTTTTGATTTTTTCGTATAGTTTCTCTGCTTCATCAAAAACAAGGCCGAACTTATTTTCCTTCTTACCAGTGGTGATATAGCGATGAGTTTTTACATCTACATCGGGGTTAAGCCGCAAAGATACCCTGGCTGTATGATTTAACCGCTGGGCAGTTTTTTCTATTAATTCTAACTCTGATGCTGATTCAACATTGAGCATAAAGATATTTTCTTTTAAAGCACACTCTATTTCTTTCTCTTTTTTCCCCGGTCCGGCAAAGACTATCTTTTGGGGAGGAAATCCAGCCTGAAGAGCTTTGTGGAGCTCTCCTTCTGAGAGGATATCTGCTCCGGCACCCTCTTGAGCAAGTATCCTGGAGAGAGTGAGGTTGCCATTAGCTTTTAATGAGTAGCAAATGAGGGGGGATAGTTTACTGAAGGTATGGGCGAATTTCCTGTAATTCCCGATTAAGCTATTATAGCTATAAAGATAAAAAGGGGTTCCCACTTTCTGGGCAACCTCAGAGATACAGGTTGACTCGCAGAAAAGTTCTCCTCTTTTATAGTTAAAATGGTTATGGTAACTCATTATTTTCGTATCTCGCATCCGGTAGCGGTCGGATTTAGACCTGATTTCAGTTAATTAGTTTATTAGAGACTAGAGATTAGTTAATTAGTTATGCCATCTTACCTTTTACATTGGCTTTCTGTCTGGTACTAATCTCTAATTAACTAATCCACTAATCATCTTCTTTTGTTTGATGAATCGCACCGCTACTTACAGCTTAAGGTTTACAGCTTATAGCTTTTTTCGCTTCTTTTATCTGTCTAGCCAGGCTTTTCTTTCCT
>DAOWIY010000106.1 GCA_030640665.1 Clostridia bacterium | reverse complement strand
TGAGAGTGAGGATATATGATACTACTCTGCGGGATGGTGCCCAGGCCGAAGGGGTTTCTTTCTCTGTTTTGGATAAGGTAGAGATTGTTCAAGAGCTGGATAAGCTGGGCTTAGATTATATTGAAGGAGGAGAGCCGGGCTCTAATCCCAAGGATATGGAATTCTTTGAAAAGATAAGAAAGACTTCATTAAAGAGGGCTAAGTTAACTGCTTTCGGAATCACCAGAAGAAAGGATAAGAGGGTAGAAGAAGATCCTGGTATCCGTGCTTTAATAAAGGCAGAGACAGATGTAGTTACCATCGTTGCTAAAAGCTGGGTTTTTCATGTAGAGAAGGCTCTTAGAACAAGCAAAGAAGAGAATCTTCACATGATAGAGGATTCGGTTAATTTCTTTAAGAAAAAAGGTAAAGAGGTAATTTTTGATGCAGAGCATTTTTTCGATGGCTATAAAGACAATCCCCAATATGCTCTAAAGGCTCTCAGGGTAGCTCATGAAGCAGGAGCAGATTGCCTTGTTCTCTGCGATACCAATGGAGGTTCTATGCCTTACGAGGTAGAGAAGATCATTAAAGAAGTTCAGAGCCAAATGAATTTTCCTCTGGGGATGCATGCTCATAATGACGCTGGTATGGGAGTGGCAAACTCTATTATAGCCGCTAGGGTGGGGATAGACCATATCCAGGGCACTATAAACGGTTATGGAGAAAGATGTGGAAATGCTGATATTTGCCTGGTTATACCCAATCTGAAATTCAAATTAGGAATTGACTGTATTCCGCAAGAGAAGCTGAAGTCATTAACTCATATCTCTCATCTTGTCAATGAATTAGCCAATCTTTCTCCTGATGACCATCAGCCTTACGTAGGTAAATCTGCCTTTGCTCATAAGGGTGGACTCCATGTCAGTGCTATCTCTAGAGATAAAAAGACCTATGAGCATATAGATCCAGCCCTGGTAGGAAATAAAAGAAGAGTGCTTATTAGCGAACTAGCAGGCAGGAGCAATATTCTTTATAAATTGAAAGAAAAAGAGTTAGAATTAAAAAAGAAGGGTATTCCGGGTATTATTAAGTTCGGAGCAAGTGTTAAAGTTAAGACGAGTGTATCGGCAGCTCTGAGCAAGAAGATCGTCGGTCGCATTAAAGAGTTAGAAAATAAGGGTTATGAATTTGAGGGAGCAGGGGGCTCTTTTGAGCTTTTGGTGAAGAAGGCCAGTGGTGACTATAAAAAACTTTTTGACCTGGAAGGCTTTAGGGTAACTGTAGAAAAGAGAGATGATGGAAAACTAATTTCAGAGGCTACGGTGAAGTTAAAAGTGAAAGGAAAACTTATTCACACTGTAGCGGAGGGGAATGGTCCAGTTAATGCTCTAGACAAAGCTCTTCGTAAGGCTTTGAAACGAGACTATCCAGAGCTTTCCGAGATGCATCTGGCTGACTACAAAGTAAGGATTCTGGATACAAAAGCAGGTACCCGTGCTAAAACTAGAGTTCTTATTGAGTCCTCTGATAAGGAAGATAGATGGGGAACGGTAGGAGTTTCTCCTAATATCATTGAAGCCAGTTGTGAAGCTCTTCTTGATTCCATTGAATATAAGCTACTTAAATAAACACCAAGAGTTACTCCTCGAAGAGGATTCCTCCTTTATGAGTCTCCCCGGAGGAAAAGGGAAGGTAATCTTTTATAGGGAGGGGTTTTTTGATTTCTTTCTTCTCTTTCCCTTCTTTCTCTTCTTCTTCGACAGACTCTTCTTCATAAAAATGCAATAACTCAGTATGAGTCTGGATTAAAGATTTTAATTTGGCAAGGAAAAGTCTTTTTTGCTCTTGTAATTTCGCCATCTCATTTTTCAATTTTTGCAGGCTTTCCTCGCCTTCTTGTGTGGTTTTTTTTGCTTTTATTTCCGCTTCTTTAATCATCAGCCTGCCTCTCTCCTGACTATTTTCGTCTATTAATTGAGCGCTTTTTTGGGCAGAGATTAAAGTCTGCTCTATTCTCTCTTCTCTGGAAGTATGGCGTTTTATCTCTTTTTTTAACTTTTCCAGCTCTTCCGATGAGGCTCTTCCTTCCTCAAGTACTTCCTGGTAATCTTCCCCTATTTTTTTCAAAAACTTATCAACCTCAATTTGGTTATATCCTCTAAAAGAGAGTCCAAACTTCTTTCCCTTAATTTCAGAAGGATCAATCCTCATTACTTTTTATTCTCATTTATCTAGTTTGTTTCGTTGATTTTTGTAGCGGTCGGATTTATCCGACTAATTCACTCAATTAACTAATCCACTAATTGGCTTCTTTCCTTAGCTCCCTTGCTCTTTGGCTGGCTCTAACTACTGCCTCTGCCAAACAATCTTCTAACCCTTTCTTTTCCAGTACTTTAAGTCCCTCAATAGTCGTTCCTCCGGGGGAGGCTACGGCTTCCCGGAGCTCTTCTAAGGAGCTTTTACTTTCTTTGGCCAGCTTCGCTGCTCCTAAAGCAGTCTGAATAGCTAGCTTAGAGGCTGCCTCCTGGCTGAGTCCTGCCTTTACTCCTCCTTGAATTAATCCCTGGATAACAGTATAGATATAGGCCGGCCCACTTCCGCTCAGTCCTGTTACTGCATCTTGCTGGCTTTCAGGGACATCTATTACCTCACCCACTGCCCCTAGAATTTTTCTAACTAGTCTCTTTTGCTCTAAATTTACCCCTTTGCCAGCAGAAATGCCAGCCATACCCTCCTCCACTAAGAGGGCTATATTGGGCATTATTCGAATAACAGGAATTTTTTTACCTAATTTTTTGATAATATAGGAAGTAGTGATACCAGCAGCAATAGAGACTATTAGCTGGGAGGCTCGTATTCCACTTTTTAAATCTTCCAATACTTGCAAGATATCCTGAGGTTTGACAGCTATAAATATTACCTCAGTATTTTTAACTACTGGTTGGATTCGGAGGGAAGTTTTGATTCCATATTTTGTAAAAAAAGAGAGTTTTCCCTCAATTTTGTCGCAAACCCACAAATTTTGAGAAGGGACCAATTTCTTTTTCAGTATCCCTTCAATTAAAGCTTTTCCCATTCTACCTGTTCCGATAAAACCAATTTTTTGGGTTAACATTTTATCTTAATTCCCTTTTCTGTAGTTTCTTTCATTTCAGAAATATCCCTATTTTTTTATAAGTTTTGTAGTTTTACCTAAAAGAAATCATGCTTCTAGACTAAATCAAGACTGATTTTTAGAGCCTTATCAATCTTCTCCATTGCAGTTGGGGATAGATGTCCGCAGAGATGTTCGGGAATAAATTCTTTGCGATCCACAGTATGAATTTGGCCACAGTGCACTGCCGATCGTTTTCTCAAGCCTCCCTCAGGGGGATCCACTGCTACCCCAACCGGCAGTTGGGCAACTTTCAGATTGGTAGTAAGAGGAACTACAATAATGACACTACTGTAACGGTTAGCGGTGTTATTTTGCACCACCAATGCTGGATGTCTGTCCCTCATTACTTGTCCCCGGGTATCCTTGAAATCAAGAAAATAAATCTCTCCTCTCTGCGGATAATAGGTAGTATTCATATTCGTCATTTTTCCTACTGTTGGTATGGTGGAAGGTGTTTGTAGGAGTGCTGCCCGAAGTGACGAAGTAACTCCTGGTCAGTCTGATGGATTTCTTGATAAAGTTGAGCCAACTTCTTATCTTCCTCTCCAGGAAATTCTTCCAAATAAGCCTTTAGCGCCTTTTGATAAAATTTACTGCGATTAAGGTCCATCCGATCTCGCAGTTTTTCTATTCTGTGAACTAGCTTTTTTGGTAAGCTGATCGCCACTCTCTCTACCTGACTCATTTTCCATCCTTTCTTTCATCAAAGTAATGTCAAAAGTTTTTTACTAATTTTCTCCTAAACCCTTTATTCTCAAGTATTTTAGTGAAATTGACTTGCCTCCCCCCTACTTTTTGTAGTAGGATTGAATGAATCTTACCAAAAAAGGAGGCAAGTCTAATGAGAAAGACCTCTCGTTTCGTTATCTGGATCTGCTCTAAGTTTACCCGTGAAGAAATAGAAGAAATTATCAAGGGCCTTTTGGATGTTTTGGCCAACCGCAATCCTGACGTTAAACCTAAGGATGACTTCAAAGAGAAGCACCCCAATTATCGCAACTTCTTTGTTGACCCGAATCCACCACTTAAAGCTCCTCCTAAAACTACTCCAAAGTCAGATTGGAGAAAACTTTTATCCAGTTACAAGAAAAAGAGGGGTCGTCCTCTTAAGCCAGTCAATCCCAAAGACCCTGAAACTAAGGTACCTAGAGGCTCTGTCTGCAGGATTTGTGGTGCTCCCGCAGAGTATCTTTATTTTAACGATGGCAAAAGGCGCTCACAGCTTAAGTGCAAAGTTTGCTCTTCCTTATCACAGGTACATCCTCGTCATCGCAATAAAACTAAATATTTTTGTCCTCATTGTGGCCATTCGCTTTATCTTTGGAAAGAGCGAAGAGATGTCTCTATCTATAAATGTGACAATGATAAGTGCCCATCTTTTTTAAAAAACAAGGCAAAGCTTAATCTTGCGGAAAAACTTTTAGCAAAAGTTAAATCCTCTCAGTTTAAACTCAGGTATCAATATAGAGAATATCATTTCACTAAGGAAGAGCTAAGGCATTCTGCTCCTGAAGAAAGAGATCCTTCCTATCTTTTTAAGATCCACAACTCTCTTAATACTTTATGCCTTGCTCTTACCTTTCACATATCCTTGGGTATTTCTGCAAGAAAAACTGCTTTTACTCTGCGTAATGTTTTTTCTTTACCTATCTCTTATCAGACTGTTCTTAATTACACTGAAATGGCTGCTCCCTATTGCCACAGGTTCAACCTGGCCAACAAGGGAGAGGTAGACAATATTCAAGCTGGTGATGAGGCCTATATTAAGGTAAAAGGTAAACACAATTATGTCTTCTTTTTCATCTCCTCTAAAAAGCGTAAGATCACCGCTTACCATATTGATGGGACAAGAGATACTTTACCGGCTACTGTTGCTATGAACGAAGCTATTCGCACAGCTTCGCCTGAGCAGGAGATTGTTCTGGTAACTGATGGTAACCCTTCTTATCCAGCAGGTATCCATTTTATCAATCAGAGTCATGAGCCCAATTTAACTCATAAAAAAGTCATTGGACTACAGAACTTGGATTCAGAATCAGAGGAGTTTCGTCCCTTCAAAGAGCTTATCGAAAGACTCAACCGCACCTATAAGTTTCATACAAGGGCTGCCTATGGTTTTAATTCTAGGAATGGAGCAGTAGCTTTAACCACTCTTTTTGTAACTCACTATAATTTCCTTCGCCCGCATATCAGTCTTAACTACTCTGTACCTATACCTTTAGAGTTCTTAAAGGATATAGACACCCTTCAGGGTAAGTGGGCTAAAATTATTCAGTTAGCTATCCAACCTTCACTCAACTAAAGCCTTCTAAAAAGGTTGATTGATTAAAAAATAGTAGTAATAACATTGTGGAGACTGTGGGCAACTCCAAGAGTTGTCCACAGAACGGCAGTATCCACAATGAGATTCTTAAACACTTCTAAAAACTTACTCTTTTTGACTAGACTTCACTGAGTTTTCAAGTAATACACCAGAAATAACCAACCCTATCTTTTCTTATTCCAGTCATTCAGCTCCACAAATATCAAAACCTTCTTTTCAAAGAACAATTATGACCTTACTCCAAAGATAATTTCATCTTTCTAGCTTGTTGGTCCCTCATATTTATCTTTCATATTCTTTCATAAAATTTTTGACATTACCAATAATTCGGTGTTCAATACACCTATAGTGACGTTGCCACTAGCAGTGACGTAAGTCACTGGTATAGATTTAGTTTGTTGTTCATATTTCGAATATCGCGCCTCCTACTTCGCTAGTTCTTG
>DAOWIY010000097.1 GCA_030640665.1 Clostridia bacterium | reverse complement strand
TAGCATAGATATCTCGCGCCCCCTTTTTTTCCAAAACCCTTACTGCTGCCATTAAGGTACCTGCTGTATCAATTATATCATCCACAATAAGGATTTCCTTTCCTTTGACCCTTCCTACCACATTTATTACTTCTGCCTTATTGGCGGTTGGTCTTCTCTTGTCTATAATAGCCAGAGAAGCACCTAATCTCTTGGCATAAGCACGGGCCCTCCTTATCCCTCCCATGTCAGGAGAAAGTACCACCAGATCTTTAAGATTCTTCTGCAAGAAATGATCAATAATCACTGGAGCAGCAAAGAGATGGTCGACTTTAATATCAAAAAATCCTTGGATTTGAGAGGCATGAAGGTCTATGGTTAGCACTCTGTCAGCTCCTGCTGTGGTAATTAAATTAGCTACTAACTTAGCCGTAATGGGAACCCGTGGTTCATCCTTCCTGTCCTGACGAGCATATCCATAATAGGGAATAACAGTAGTGATTCTTTGAGCAGAGGCTCTTTGAAAAGCATCTACCATTATAAGCAGCTCCATCAAGTTCTCATTAACTGGAGGACTGGTAGATTGAACAAGAAAGATATCCTTTCCTCTCACATTCTCCTTAATCCTGACATATACTTCTTTATCACTGAAGGAATTAATCTCTATCTTTCCCAAAGAAATTCCTAGATATTCAGCCATTTTCTCAGCCAGACCAGGATTGGCTCTACCAGTAAAGAGCCCTAGCTCATTTCCAACCTTCATCTTTCTCTCCTTTTTTTCTAGCGTTTAGCGGGTAGCGTATAGGGTATTGTGTATTGCGTTTTTTCGCTGTCATTGCGAGCTTGCCCTTGTCCTTCGCAATACTTCTTGCTTCTCTGCTTCTTACTTCTTAATGTTAATGTTAATGTAAAGACCCGAGCTTGCTATAGTGAATACGTCTTTCAATATGTTACAGTATTCTACTACCTATAACATACCCGCAGTGCTCTAATATTATAAGCTGAGAGCAAGCAAATGTCAAAAAAAGTGACTCAGGACATTTTTCTTCCGTCGCTGTATATCTACTTTGGATTATTTCTGCTTAGCTTCTTCGCTACGGGAAAGATTTAAACTCGTCGCTTCGCTCCTCAAACAGTAAATCTTTCTTTTTCCTTCACTCAGAAGCTTCGTTGAGGTGGCGGCTATAAGGTTCCTTCAGAAAATGTCCCTCGGCAGCCGTATTTAAATTCCTATGCCGCAAAATGGTTCATTAATTATAAAAATAACAGCGCTATAAAAAATCCTAGTATTCCTCCTACCAATACCTCAATAGGGTTATGACCTAATTGTTCGGTTAATTTATATTTCACGGGAGAGCGAGGTGACAGATGAGACTGGAGCTCATTGAGGAGTTCTGCCTGTCTACCTGTTTCTCTCCTTACCCCTATAGCCTCATATATAGTGACTAAAGCTAAAACTAAAGTAACGATAAAAATGGTAGATCCCATACCCTCTTTTACTCCTACTCCTGTGAGCAAAGCTACTACAACTGCGGCGTGAGAAGAAGGCATTCCTCCTGGTTCTATAAAGCGACGCAGCTTTATCTTTTTTTCGCTGCCTGCTGAAACGATAACTTTAATACCTTGAGCAATAACCCAGGCCCAAAAAACAATCAAAAGCAAAGGATGAGTAAGAATAAAATAAAGCGTTTTTGACATTTATTTCTCTTTAGAAAAGAAAATCTTGTTTTCCATCCTTTTCTAATTTTATTTTTGTTTCCTTTTTCTCTTTTCCTGCTTCTGTCTCTGCTTCCGCTCCTCTCCCTGCTTCTGTTTCTGCTCCTATCCTTGCCTCTCTCCCTTTCCCTGTTCTCGCTTCTCTCTCTACTTCTGTCCCCACACCTGCGTCTACTCCTTCTTCTACTCTCTCTTCTTCCTCCCAACCTTTTAGCTTAAACTTATCTTTTTCCTTTATTAAAACTTGAATTTTTTTCTCTGTCTCTTCTAGTTTTTTCTGGCAAAAGCTTATTAGTTTCATACCTTCTTCAAATCTTTGCAAAGCTTCTTCCAGGGGAAGGTTTCCTTCTTCTAGCTTTTGGGTGATGGCTTCAAGTTTGTTCATGGCCTCTTCGTATTTCACTATTTTCCTCCTTGGCTTCATAAACTTCTGAATAGATTTTACCTTTATGTAATTTCACTTTTATCTTTTCTCCCTTTTTCACCTGGGTATATTCGGTAATTATTTCTTCCTCAGGATAACTAAAGCAGATACTATACCCTCTTTTGAGAATAGATAGAGGAGAAAGATCTCTTAATCTATTTTCCCAAAAGGATAGTCTTTGCTTTTCTTTTTCAAATTTAGTCCTTTTCAAGCTCTCGAGTTTCTCCTTTTTTCTTTCCAATTCCTCCCTCATCAGCCCTATTTTTTTCTGAGGAGAAGTTCGTTTAAGATGAAGACAGAAATTTGAGAAACGTTCTTTTTCCCGGTTATTTTTGTGAATGAGAGAAGAAATCATTCTTCTTTCAAACTCGTCAACCTCTTGTTTGAAATCCTCAATCTGCCTGTAGGGCTGCTTAAAAGGAAAAGAATTTCTTATCCTCTCTAAATTTGAATAAGAATCTTCCAGGTAATTATTTATTAGTTGAAGGATTCTTTGTTCTTTGTTTTGCAGTGAGTCAATCAAATCCGCCTTTCTGGGAATAATGCGCTCTGCCGCTACTGAGGGAGTGGCAGCTTTCTCATCAGCTACAAAATCAGAGATAGTGACGTCTATCTGGTGTCCTACAGCAGAGATAAGAGGAATATAGGACTCGTAGATAGCATCTGCTACTATTTTTTCGTTGAAGGCGAAAAGGTCCTCGAAAGACCCGCCACCTCTACCCATAATTATCACATCTATCCTGCCATAATCATTTAAATCCCGTATAGCTTGAGCAATCTCTTCAGCGGCGCCATCTCCTTGAACTCGGCAGGGAGCAAGGATAATCTCTATGCTAGGAAAACGTCTATCCAAAATGGTAAGAATGTCTCTTATCGCTGCCCCTTCGAGAGAAGTAACTATCCCAATCCTTTGGGGAAGAAAGGGGAGGGGAATTTTATGCCCCATCTCAAAATAGCCCTTTTCTTTTAATTCTTCCTTTAGCTGCTCAAACTTAAGGTAAAGAGCACCTCTTCCTACGGGGAGCATTTCTTTTACATAAAGTTGGTATCTTCCTTGAGGTTTATAAACTCCGATACTTCCCCGAGCCATAACTTCCAATCCATTTTCAAGAGTAAAATTTAGACTGCTAACTCTGTCTTGAAACATTATGCAGGAAAGGAGAGCTTCCTTATCTTTCAGAGCAAAATACAGGTGTCGGGAAGGAGACTTAAAGTTTGAGACCTCACCCCTCACCCAGATGTCCTCAAGGGCCTCATTTTCTTCCATTGACCTTTTTATGTACCCGGTGATCTCACCTACAGTATAGATATGCACTGATGACATTTTCATTCTCAAGCTCGGAGTAATGGTTTAGAGAATCTTACTTGTTGTAGCTCAAAATAGCCTTTTAGACAAGCCTACAATAGCATATCTGCTTTCATTGTCAAGCTGAGGCGTGAATTGACAAAAACATGTAATCGGTTATTGTTTAGGGTGATCCTTTTTGGAAGGCCATTTGATGAAGAAAGTTTACCGAAAGTCTTTTCCCGTTGTTTGTGCAATATTGATTTGTGATAAAATAATTGCTGAAACTAATAACCGCAAGAAAAGATTAAAGAGGTGAATGATATGGATAATGTCTCAATTTTGCCAGTGGATAGTATCGGTAGAAATTTTATACCAAATGAATATCTTCCTGATGGGAAAGATGAATATTATCATCGTGACATTCAAACATTATGGCCAAAAGTGCGATGGCGGCATTTGCGATCAGGTGAGGTTGAAAGGCTTGTAAAAAATAATAACATTTCTGATAACTGGGATAAAATACTGGTTACAGATCAGTTTGATGCAAACCAAATAAAAAATACAGAATTTTTCGGACTTGTTCGGATTGGAAGCCTGCGGAATGTTAATCTTGAACATCATGACTTACAAGTACCAGTGGGGATTACAAACAGCACAATCATCTCTTGCGATATAGGTGATGATGTAGCAATTCATGATGTTCATTATTTAGCGCATTTCATTATTGGTGATCGCTCAATATTGTTTAATATCAATGAAATGCATACAACTAACCATGCAAAATTTGGTAATGGAATTATTAAAGAAGGTGAGTCAGAAGATGTTCGTATATGGCTTGACCTGGTGAACGAAACCGGCTCTCGTAAAGTTTTGCCTTTTGATGGGATGATATCGACTGATGCCTACCTTTGGGCAAAGTATCGTGATGACACCCGGCTGCAAGAAAAACTAAAAGAGATTACACAAAACAGTTTTGATTATCGTCGTGGTTTTTACGGTACGGTTGGGAATCAGTGTGTGATTAAAAATTCTCGTATTCTCAAAGATGTTAAGGTAGGTTCCCACTGCTATATTAAAGGTGCCAACAAACTAAAAAATCTAACAATCGATTCTTCAGAGACAGAGCCTACACAAATTGGAGAGGGGGTTGAGTTAGTAAACGGCATTGTTGGTTTTGGCTGCCATATTTTCTATGGTTGCAAGGCTGTACGGTTTATTTTAGGTGATAATTCAAGTCTTAAATACGGGGCGAGACTTATCAACTCATTTCTTGGAGACAATTCAACCATTTCATGTTGTGAAGTGCTCAATGCTCTTATATTTCCAGCACACCAGCAGCATCATAACAATTCATTTCTTATAGCCTCTGTTGTTATGGGCCAAAGCAATATAGCTGCAGGTGTTACAATTGGCTCAAATCACAATAGTAGAGCCAATGACAATGAGATTCAAGCTGGCCGCGGATTCTGGCCAGGACTATGTACGAGCCTCAAGCACTCGTCTCGTTTTACTTCTTTTGTGTTGCTCTCAAAATCAGATTATCCAGCGGAACTTAATATCCCCCTGCCTTTTTCACTTCTTAACAACAATGTAGTGAAGGACCAATTGGAGGTAATGCCGGCATTCTGGTGGCTGTATAATATGTATGCCTTAACAAGAAATGCCTGGAAGTTTCAGAATCGTGATAAGCGCAAGAACAAAGTTCAAAATATTGAATTTGACTACCTGGCTCCCGATACAATTGAGGAGATATTCAATGCTCGTCGCCTATTGGAAATATGGACTGCGAAAGCAAGCCTGCGAAAACAAGGTGAATTAATCAATGAGAAAGATGAGGAGGAAGCCTCGCAGCTCGGATGTGAAATTCTGTCGGGAACAGAAAACCAGATAAATGGTCTGGAAGTTATTGGTGAAAAAATGGAAAAATCGAAACGGAAGGTGGTGATTCTCAAGGTATATAAGGCATATCATGCCTATGGCGATATGCTGCATTATTATGCTATCAAGAATCTGTTGGCTTACATAAAAGCAAATCCAAAGGCAACGTTTTCATCTATGTGTAATGCATTAAATGGCAGGCGCGAACAAGAATGGGTAAACCTCGGAGGACAGCTTATACCCAAAAAAGATGTTGTTCAGCTCCGAAGTGATATTGGCTGGGGCAGGCTCACCACATGGAAAGAAATCCATTCTAGGTATGATACTCTCTGGAATAAGTATACTCTTGAAAAGCAAAAACATGCCTTGGCCACGTTTTGTGAGCTACTCAGAGTAGATAAACTCACAAAGAAACAGTGGAAAGCAGCCTTAAATAAGGCAGTCGATATCCAGAAATTTATTTGTGACGAGGTTTATATATCTCGAAAAAAAGATTTTGACAATCCGTTTCGAGCCTCGACATACAGAAATGCTGCTGAGATGACGGCTGCAATTGGGACCATCGAAGACAACAGTTTTGTTAAACAGGTACGAAAAGAAACAAAGAATTTCGAGAAATTAGTAGAAGAAATTAGGGAAAAATAGGGAGAATTTGAAATGTTCCTTTGTGATTAAGCAGGTTAAGTTAGAGCATTATGCGAGAGGGGGCTGATTTTTAAGAAGTGAAGCTGCCCCCTTATCTATTACCCAAATAACATCTGAATGTTTTTGTAAAACTGAAGCTGGCACATCGGTTGTAACAGGGCCTTCGATAGATAGTGCTACTACTTTTGCCTTAGATTCTTTGTTTGCAATAATAACAATTTTTTTGGCTTCTAATATTGTTTCTATGCCCATTGAAAGTGCTTGAGTTGGGACATTTTCTACTTTTTCGAAAAATCTAGAATTATCTTTAATTGTTTCTTTAGTTAAATCAACAACTCTTGTTCTTGAATTTTCAGGAGACCCTGGCTCGTTAAATGCAATGTGACCATTACCTCCAGCACCTAAAAGTTGGATATCAATACCACCTGCTGCTTTAATCTTTTCTTCAAATTCCTTGCATTCAGCTTCTGGATTACCAGCAACACCACTTAATACATTTGTGTTTTCCTTTTTAATATTTACATGATTAAAAAGATTGGTATCCATAAAATATCTATAGCTTTGATCATGATCACCAGCAAGGCCAAGATATTCATCCAAGTTAAAAGTTGTAACTTGTGAGAAATCTAAATCTTCTTCCTCATGAAGCCTTATTAATTCTTTGTAAGTACTAATTGGAGTACTCCCAGTAGCAAGGCCTAAAACAGCATTAGGTTTATTTCTTATCACCTCTGCAAAATATTTTGCAGCCTCTTTTCCCATTGCATCATAATCTTTTTTGATTATTACTTTCATAATAATTATTCTCCTTTTTCTTAGCGTATAGCTACACGCTATCCGCTAGTTTTTTATTCCTCTCCCCAAAGAGCTTTTTCATACATTTCTATTACGTCCTTCAAGGTAACTGAGCGCGGATTATTGGCAAGTTTGGGTTTGTTTTGCATGAGTTCCTGAGCGAACTCGGCGATCAGTTCTTTTCCTACCTTCCTAGTTTTTAAATTTTGTGGCAGACCAAGCTCCCGGATAAGATTTTCAATTCTGGTAATTACTTTTTTAACTATCTCTTTTGTAGTCAAATCTTCTGTGCTTTCTCCCAGACACCTGCTAAGGGAGATGAGTTTAGGATGACCCTGGCTAAGATTAAACTCCGAGACTACGGGAAGAAGAATAGCGCAGGCTTTTCCATGGGAAAGCCCCAGATCTGTGGTTAATCTATATGACATACCGTGGACCAAAATAGTTCCGCTCTGAGCAATGGCCATTCCGGCTAAAAGAGAAGCATATAAGGTATAGGAGCGAGCGTTTATATCTTTTAGATTCCTCATTACTTTTGGCAAATAACACACAAGAAGTCTTATTGCCTCTGAAGCCAGGGCCTCGCTCAAGGGTCGGGATCTATTAGATAAGTAACTTTCCAGAGCATGAGAGAAGGCATCTATTCCTGTGTCAGCAGTAACAGAGGCTGGTAAAGATAAAGTGAGTTCTGGATCTACTAAGGCTACTTTGGGAAAAATGGAGAGGTCCATAAGGATTTCCTTTCGAGGAGGTACCTTGTCGGTATTGGTAAGGGCAGCGTAGGGATTTGCCTCACTTCCTGTCCCTGCTGTAGTAGGGACAGCTATTATAGGAAGAGGAGCCTCTTTTACTTTATTTCTTCCAAAATAATTAGTAAGGGGAACAGAGTTAGTGGATAATACTGCTATTCCTTTAGCTGCGTCCATGGGGCTCCCCCCTCCCAGTCCTATTATTACCTCACATTCTTTTTCTTTAGCCAGTTCTGTTCCTTTTTTGATAGTTTCAAGAGAGGGATTAGCTTCTATCCCTTCAAAAAGAGTCGTCTTTACCCTTGATTTTTTCAAGGAATCCCCTACTCTTTTGAGTAACCCTGTCTTTCTGGCCGAGGCCTGTCCAGTAGCTATAAGGGCACTCTTGCCCAATTTTGCTGTCTCTTTTCCAATGTTTTCTACCGCTCCTCTTCCGAAGAGGACCCTGGTAGGAAGATAGAATTCAAATTCTCGCAATCTTTTCTCCTTCTATGGCTGTGTATTTTCCTTCCCGCCTGAATGGCTTAAAACTTTCGCCTCCCCCTTCATAGAATTTACCAAAGAACTCTACGAATTGCAAACGAGCGGTATGGATGAATCCAGAAAGACAATTTAGAACTAGGTTCCCCAGATGACCCCCTATAAGGATTATAACCATGAGAACCGGTCCTATAAAGGGAGTTTCCCCCATCATAGCGGCAATGGTGTTTACGACCATAGCAATTACGCTTGTAGCTAGTCCAAGAGCCAGAAGACGAGAATAGGAGAGAACATCCGCAAATACCTGGACTATCCCATATAATTCATAGCCTCCTTTGGCAAATCTCATGAAAAGGCTCTTACTTTTTCTTCCCACAAAAAGAAAGAGAGTCCCCACTCCCCAGAGGGACATGAGCAGACCTAGCTTGGAGTACGCGGGGAGAGTGCCCCAGATATTTTTAATGTTATCGAGTGAGAAAGAGATAGCTGTATTTGATCCAGCTAATCCCATTTCTGAGGCTCCTGACTGACCAGCTCCCAAAAACATACCTTTGACTGTAGGGAAAAGAATAAGGATTCCTCCTAAAATAAGCAGAATCCAGGAGGCGTGATCTAAAATGGCGGAAACTATGTCTTTTCTTCTTAAGTCTTCCCATAACTCCAGGCCTATTCCTACCAGAATATGGACAATCCCTAAGGCAAGACAGATAAGGAGAAATATCATGGGCTGGCGTACTGGATTTAATAAGGCTAATTGTTTTAAGGGGGCTAAGAAGGGTGGAAGTCGGGAGAACTCAATTCCAAATATACCGCCGGTAATTATTCCTATTCCGAAAGTTACAAATCCGGTAATAAACAGCATAGAGAAAAGTTTTCTGGCTGTCTCTCCCCCTTTAAGTTTCTTGAGGGCAAGATAGGCTAGAATGGATAAGATAATCCCATAGCCTCCGTCTGTTAGACAAATAGCTAAAAATAGGGCAAAGAAAGGGGCCAGAAAAGGGGTGGGATCAATCTCAAAATAGCGCGGCAGACCATAAAGGTCTATTACCAGTTCAAAGGGTTTAAAAATACCTCGATTGGATAAGGCAATGGGAATTTTCTCTTCTTCTTTTTTAGCGGGTTCTCGTACTACTATCTCCAGGGGGGAAAGATCTTTTAGTCCTTTTTTTAATTTAGCAAGGTCTACTTTTTTAATCCAGCCCCCTATGAGGAAAGTATAGGGAGTTGAGCGTGTCTCGGCCGATACCTTTTTTTCCTGAAGAAGATGATAGAAGTAGTCGTAGACGGCCATAAGCTTGATTTTTTCCCGAAAAGCTTTCCGAGATTCTTTCTCTATTTCACTGGCTCGCTTTTCCAACTGAGAGGTTCTTTGCTCGATTTTCTTCAGTTTTTCTTTTGGGCTCCCCTCTTCTTTAAACTCGATTTTTTCTACCCTCAATCTTTGCAAGATAAGCTCTATCTTGGCCTGGTATTCTTTTAAGAAAACGAGCAAAAAGTATGCCATACCCCCTTCTTTTTTAATAATATCTAAATGGGTTCCCTTTTCTTTTTCCAGTTCCTTTTGCAGGGTATCTTTAGTTTCCAGGGGAATCGTTCCCCATTGGTAGGCAACGAACTTTCTCTCTTGGAATCTTTGACAGGAAAAAGATAGTTCTCTCCAGGGATAAAGAAAGTGGTAGGTCTCCTGAAGAGTCTCTTTTTCTTCCTTAAGAGTTTCTAGCTCTTCTTTTAGTTTTTGAGAGCTCTTACATACTTTCTCCCAGTCAAAGTCTTTAATCCAGCTAAGGAACTCCTCTTCTTTTATTATTGTTTTGCTGGGAAAGAGTCCCAATCCAGCCTTCTTCTTATCGAATTCCTTTAAATAGTCAATAGTCCAGCTGAGTCTAGAAAGATTATCTTCCAGATATTTTGTTTCCAAATTTTCTTTTTTAAAGGAGGAAGTAAATGTTTCCTCCTTTATTTCTCCAGGCTGAAACAAAGCCAGCTCTCCCAGTTTTTTTACCACAGACTCACCTAGATCCTTGTCTCCTATAATATATACCTTTCTCATTTCTAAGAGAGCCATTTTAACCTTCTTTCCAGGATTGTTTTGCTTTTTGCAAAATAAATTCTACCACTTTTCTTGAGTTTTTCCTTCCCTTTCCTTCGATCTTTTTTCTTTTTTCTTGAAATTCTCTTTTGATTTCTTCTACTTCTTTCTCTGCCTGACTCAACAGTTTTTTCTTTAGCTCGTCTCCTTCACTTTTTCCTTTTTCCTTGAATTTGGCTATGATTTCTTTTCCCTTTTTTTCTGCCTCTTCTATGAGCTTTCCTTTTTCTTTTTTTCCCTCTTCTAAGATTTTTTCCGCTTCTTTTTCTGCTCCCTCTATTTTTTTAAGAATTTCTTCAGGCATTTTCCTTCTCTCTTTTAATTAATTCGATTCCTGCTTCCTCTAGTATTTCTCGAGCCAGGGGATCCGGATACTTACCCTGGAAGATAATCTTTTTTATTCCCGCATTTATAATCATCTTGCTACAAGTTATACAAGGCTGATGGGTGCAGTAAAGGATTGCTCCTTTAACGTTTATCCCGTATAAGGCGGCCTGGATTATAGCATTCTGTTCTGCGTGAAGACCCCGACAAATTTCCTGTCTTTGTCCGGAGGGAATTTTTAGTTTATTTCGCAAACACCCTACCTCCCCACAATGAGCTAAATTTCTCGGGGCACCGTTATATCCGGTGGAGAGAATCCTTTTGTCTTTAACTAAGATAGCTCCTACCTTTCGTCTTAAGCAGGTAGACCGACTGGCTACTAAATGAGCAATCTCTATGAAATATTCTTCCCAAGAAGGGCGGGAAAGGCGAGATTCTTTTGTTTCTGGTATTTCTGACCTAGATTCAGTAATTTTCATTTGTTACCTTCTTTTTTAGCGTACAGCGGGTAGCGTTTAGCGTCGCTTCGCTCTAATTTTTGCATCTTGTTTCTCGTTGTTCGTATCTCGTTAATTGGTTAATTTCCCCTCACCTTAATCCTCTCCCCCAGAGGAGAGAGAACTTTACGCAATACGCACGACGCATTACGCAATACGAGATATTAGACCTCTTATGCTTTTTTCGATTTCCCGGATGCATTTCTGGTATCTTTCTTCAGAGTTTCCCATGGGATCAAGAATCTCTTCTTTTAATCCCAGGGCAAAATCCTTAAGCAGGAATACCTTACCTTCAGCAAGGGGTGAGATATTTAGAACTTCTTTTTTATGCCTGCCTTCCATCACTAAGATTAAATCAGCTTTCTTTATGAGCTTTTTAGCTAAGGGGGTACTCCGGTGTAAATTTATACCCACTCCTTTTTCTCTCATCATTTTTATAGCTAAAGGGGTTGACCTGCCACCAGTCAAGGCAGCTGTTCCGGCCGAATGTATTTTTATTTCACTCTCTCTTTCCGGCCACATTTTCTTTAAAATACTTTCTGCCATAGGACTTCGGCAAGTATTACCCGTGCAGACAAAAAGAATATCTTTTTTCTTTGCCCATGTTTCCTCTATCTGTTTTTTAGAGAGCCAGCCTTCTCTGACAAGGCAAGGGGGTGAGGAAGTAACATCTACAATACTCGATTCTTCACCAAAGAGAGTTTCCCCTCCGTCAAGAAGTAACTCTGTCTCTTTATCAAAGGTTTTTTTTATTTCCTTGGGAGATAAAGGTTTAGCTTTTCCAGAGAGGTTAGCGCTGGTGACAGCCAGAAGAAATTTCCCTTCTTTCATTATATTCTGAGGGATGGGATGGGAAGGAAACCTCATTCCAATCTTTCCTTGTTTGCTAACCAGAGAAGAAGGAGAGGTTTTGCTTGCTTTAAAGAGAAGAGTTAAGGGGCCAGGCCAGAATTTATTTACCAGTTTTTGGGCAAAAAGAGGAATTACTTCAGCAAATCGTATAAAATCTTCCTTTTTTTCTAAAAAGAGTACAAAGGGTTTATCTCTGGGCCTTTTTTTTACTTCGTATAATCTATCTGTTGCCTCTTTGTCTTCAGCATTAACACCTAACCCATAGACTGTATCAGTGGGGAAAGCTACTATTTTACCATTCTTAAGGAGTGTGGTTGCTTCTTCAATTTTTTCATCTTCCGGCTGAACGGAATCTATTTTGATTGTTCTCATTCTCTAATTTGTCCATCTCCAAATATAATAAACTTAGTGCTGGTTAGCTCGTTCGCCCCCATAGGGCCGCGAGCATGTAATTTCTGAGTGCTGATTCCTATCTCTGCTCCCAGTCCAAACTCTCCTCCATCAGTGAATCTGGTAGAAGCATTAACATAAACAGCCGCTGAGTCCACTTCTTGTAAGAATTTTCTTGCTCTTGAGTAATTATTGGTAATTATAGCATCAGAGTGGCCAGAACCATAAGAGTTAATGTGATTGATAGCTTCATCAATTCCTTTTACCACTTTTACAGAGAGGATAAGATCCAGATACTCAGTTCTCCAGTCTTCCTCAGAAGCCTTTTTGATTCCTTCTACAATTTGAGAAGTTTTTCCATCTCCCCGAATCTCCACCCCCACCTTCTGGAATTTTTTAATCATCCGAGGCAGGAACTGGCCAGCAATCTTTTCATTTACGAGGAGAGTCTCCATGGCATTACAAACCCCTGGCCGCTGCACTTTAGCGTTAAAACAGATTTTCTTAGCCATTTCTAAGTCTGCCTCTTCATCGACATAGGTATGGCAGATGCCTTTATAGTGCTTAATTACAGGGATAGTAGAATTTTCTGTAACTGCTCGAATCAAACTCTCTCCCCCGCGAGGAATAATTACATCAATATACCCATCCAATTTGAGCATTTCCATTACTGCTTCTCTATTTGTAGTTTTTATCAGTTGAATAGATCCTGGGGGCAGTCCTGCCTTTTGTATAGCTTTTTTTAAAAGATCGGCCAAAATAATGTTAGAATAAATAGCTTCTGATCCTCCTCGTAAGATGGTAGCATTGCCCGCTTTCAGGCAAAGTCCAGCCGCATCCACAGTAACATTGGGCCGTGCCTCATAGATAATACCAATTACTCCTAAGGGGACAACTACCTTACCAATTTGGAGTCCATTAGGTCTTTTTTGCATGCTCTCTATTTTTCCTATGGGGTCTTCCATTCTGGCTATCTCTTCCAGAGTATGCCACATTCCAGTAATTCGTTTATCATTTAAAGTTAACCTATCTATTAAGGCTTTTGACAATCCTTTCTCTTCAGCCAGAGCTACATCCTTGCTATTTTCTTCTTTTATCTTTTCTTTATTTACCTTAATG